>NZ_OSDX01000001.1:0-180650 GCF_900382755.1 Vibrio sp. Evd11 | reverse complement strand
TGGCTACCGATGTATTGTTGAACACGGAATGTACAGCAAAGATCAACACGCCCTAATAATCATGGCAAATCCTTATCATTCCTTATGTGACAAATATTACGCAGTTGGTAACATATCGGAGTAAAGTGCATAAATGTGATAGCGGTATATACCCAAGTAACCTCAAGATGCGTGGATCAGCGAGAGTTGCCTAGTTTGCAAACGAGCTAGGTGGATTTAATTTCACGCCTGAGTAAATTGCATAAGGCGTAATTTGGGTATCACACGATTGAGACCAACTGATCGTTATAGTGATTTTTTCGTATTGATTGGCGTTCAAAAACAAGCCATGTCTATAATTATGTTTAATAGGGAGATTGGTATGAAGATATTGTTAACGGGTGGTACGGGATTTATTGGTTCTGAATTGGTCAAAAGTTGGAACATTGACGACGTGACATTGTTGACGCGGAGCCCCGAAAAAGCGAAGCAAAACCTAAATCATCTGAACCAGAATAACCTTCATTACATTCAATCTCTTGATGAACTCAGCGATCTCAATGACTTCGATGTTGTGGTCAATCTTGCTGGCGAACCGATCGCTGACAAGCGTTGGAGTGCGGAGCAAAAAGAGAGGATCTGCAATAGCCGCTGGCACATTACCGAAAAACTGGTCGAGTTAATTCATGCCAGTAGCAACCCTCCGGAGGCTTTCATTAGCGGTTCGGCTGTAGGTTACTATGGCGATCAACAGCAACACCCATTTGATGAATCACTACAAGTAGAAGACGAAAGTTTTCCTCATAAAGTTTGCGCTCATTGGGAAGAGATAGCCAAGAGAGCCCAATCCGATGAGACGCGTGTGATACTACTAAGAACGGGGATTGTGTTAGGTGAAAATGGTGGTGCTTTAAAGAAGATGCTAATGCCGTACAAACTCGGAGTAGGCGGGCCACTTGGTTCAGGCGAACAGTACATGCCTTGGATTCACATGCTAGATATGGTGAGAGCCATCAACCACTTATTATCGATTCCTCACGCTCAAGGGGAATTTAATATGTGTGCCCCGCACCCTGTCACCAACAAACTGTTCAGCAGCACACTCGCCAAACAACTACGCCGACCTCATTTCTTGTTCACGCCTAAATGGGCAATGTCGCTTCTGATGGGTGAATCGTCTTGTCTGCTCTTTGACAGCATTCGTTCTAAACCAAAGAAACTCACTGAAATGGGATTTATCTTTAGTTACTCAAGAATAGAACCAGCCTTAAAAAACTTGTTACAACATCAAGACTAATTCTTTACCCTAGAGCGATAAAGACTCTAATGAAGGATTAAGCGTGAACAAGTCGATTCTGATCACCGGTTGCTCAACGGGTATTGGCTATACATGTGCGCATGCACTACAAAAGCGTGGCTTCCACGTCATTGCATCGTGTCGTCATCCGCAAGATGTACAGCGTCTGCAAGATGAGGGACTGACCTGCATACAGCTCGACCTTTCTAACCAAGAAAGCATTGAACAAGCTGCACAACTTGCTATTGAGCTAGCGCCTAACGGATTATATGGTTTATTCAATAACGGTGCTTATGGTCAAGCTGGCGCGCTAGAAGACTTGCCAACCCAAGGTCTCAGAGAGCAATTCGAAACCAACTTCTTTGGCTGGCATCATCTTGTTTGTCAGATCCTCCCGCACATGCGCGAGCGCGGCGAAGGCCGAATCGTACAAAACAGTTCCGTATTAGGCTTTGCGGCCATGAAATATCGTGGCGCTTACAACGCTTCAAAGTTCGCGCTAGAAGGCTGGACAGATACCTTACGTTTAGAACTGCATGGTAGTGGTATTCATATCTCGTTATTGCAGCCAGGTCCAATAGAAACCCAATTTAGAAATAATGCCCTGAAAGCCTTCAATAAATGGATCACCATTGCTGGCAGCGCTCATCAAGAAGCTTATCAACAACAAAAAGACCGACTCGAAAAAGAGTCATCGAATAACGCTTTTGTTCTTCCGCCTGAAAGTTGTGTTGAGCCAGTTTATCACGCACTTTCCGCAGAGAAACCAAAGCTAAGATACCGAGTGACAACACCTACTAAGGTGTTCGCGGTACTGAAAAGAATTCTACCGAGTCGTTTGCTAGACCCTATTTTGAGAAAAGCAGCATAAATTGCTAACTTTGAATGTAGAGTCGCAAACTTTAATGTAACGATGTAATTTTTCCGTAACAATTAGATGTCATGATTACCCTATCTCATCAATTACTCCCAATTAATGAGCCTAATCTGGATATTTCATGACTTTAAACCGCCTTAATTGGGTCGGTGTGAGTCTGGCGATTACGTTGTTTATTCTGTTTTGAGTATCTCACGCTATGCCTCACTGACCACCTCAAGGATACCGCTATGCCTTCCCTGTTGAGATAACCACCTATCAACATCGAAGCATAGCGTTTTCTATTTTGGCTCTTTTTATTTGAGATAACCAAGTTAGATCTTGAAGTTACCAGCATCTCCCCCCATATTTGCAACGTACCCACAAAACACACTTCAAGGAACGTAAATGCAATCTCCGCATATTGTTGAACTTAATGAGCAGAACTTTCGTCAAGTATTAGAAACCTCAATGCAGACGCCTGTACTCATCCACTTTTGGGCACCAATGAGCCAAGAAAGTGCTCAGGTGATCCCTGAACTGCAAACATTAACTCAGCAATACAACGGCGCTTTTACTTTAGCTCTGTTGAATTGTGAACAAGAGCAGGCAATTGCTAGCCAATTTGGCGTACAAGCACTCCCTACTATTGCACTGTTTGTTAACGGTCAGCCTGTCGATGGTTTGGGGGGTCCACAAAGCATCGAAGCGATTATTGAAATGTTAGGAAAACATCTTCCTAGCCAAGACGAGCTCGCACTGCGTCAGGCTCTCGAGCAAATGCAAGCAGGCGAGCACGCACAAGCGCTCGCAGCAATGCAACAATTGCCAATAGAGCTGACGGGCAAAGGCGAAGTAAAACTGGCAATCGCGGAATGTTTACTAGAAACGCAACAGTTTGATCTAGCTGAAACTCAACTGTCGACTATCCCTCTAGAATATCAAGACAATTACTACAAAGGCTTAGTCGCTAAACTCGAACTGCACAAACAAGCGGCAGACAGCCCTGAAATTCAAGCGCTAGAAACAACGCTTCAGCAAAACCCAAGCGATGCTAAAACAGCCTCTGACCTAGCACTTCAATACCACCAAGTGAACCGTAGCGAAGAAGCAATGGATTTACTGTGGTCATTCTTAGCGAAAGACCTCAACACCCTCGATGGTGATATGAAAAAAGAATTCATGGATATCTTAAGCGCACTTGGACAAGGTAATGCAGTTGCGAGCAAATACCGCCGCCAATTGTACTCTCTGCTTTACTAATTCGAACGCTAATAAGTTGATAAGTACAGAGGAAAAATCACCCCGATAAATGATAGAAACCTCAGCAATCTTATCGCATAACACAAAGTAAAATGGGCCATAAAATCAATATTTTATGGCCCATTTCTCGTTTATAAATTTGCTCGAATTTTAAATATGAGCCAGTATGAGTAAAGAACTATCAAAAACTCACACTTGCAAAGGATTTCGTATGCCTATTGATACATTGATTACTATTGGCGTCTTTACTGCCGTCGCACTACTGTTTATTTTCGCTGGTGTCAAAACCGTTCCACAGGGTAATAACTGGACTGTCGAACGTTTCGGGCGCTACACACACACCCTTCAACCCGGCTTGAACCTAATCATTCCATTCATTGATAAGGTTGGTCAAAAAATCAGCATGATGGAACGTGTACTGGATATTCCAGCTCAGGAAGTCATTTCAAAAGACAACGCCAATGTCATGATTGATGCTGTCTGTTTTGTTCAGGTTATTGATGCGCCCAAAGCAACCTACGAGGTCAACGACCTTGAACACGCGATCCGTAATTTGACCCTGACTAACATCCGTACCGTGCTTGGATCTATGGAGTTGGATGAAATGCTCAGCCAGCGTGACATGATCAATACTAAGCTGCTAAATATCGTCGATGAAGCCACAAACCCTTGGGGTGTCAAAGTTACACGTATCGAGATCAAAGACGTGCAGCCACCAGCGGATCTAACCGCAGCGATGAATGCTCAAATGAAAGCCGAGCGTAACAAGCGTGCTGATATTTTAGAGGCAGAGGGCGTAAGACAAGCTGAGATCCTAAAAGCCGAAGGTCATAAGCAATCAGAAATCTTAAAAGCGGAAGGCCAAAAGCAAGCAGCAATCCTGCAAGCTGAAGCCCGTGAACGTGCAGCAGAAGCAGAAGCTAAAGCGACAGAGATGGTATCAACGGCCATCGCTCAAGGTGACATGCAAGCGGTCAATTACTTTATTGCACAAGGTTACACCGACGCACTGAAGTCTATTGGCCAAGCTGAAAACGGCAAGATAATCATGCTACCACTCGAAGCGACTGGCCTAATGGGTTCTGTTGCAGGTATCGCAGAGATGTTTGCACAAAGCAACGACAAGGGTAGTAAGGACTAACTTATGTTCGAGTTACTAGAGCAAGTAAACCACTGGCATTGGTTAGCATTTGGTCTAGCGCTGCTAGCCCTAGAGCTGGTTGGTACTGCTGGTTACTTTTTGTGGATAGGCATATCTGCTATGTTGGTCGGAGCGCTATTAGGCGCGCTACCAATCGGTTGGCAGATGCAATGGCTATCATTCGCTAGCTTCTCGCTCATCACCACTTGGTTATGGTGGAGAAGGCAGTTGTCTAATGATAAGCACTCTGATGCGGGTCGGGAACTGAATCAGAGAGAAAAGCAGTTGCTGGGACAAACCGTACTATTAACTGAAGATATCAAAAGAGGTAACTGCCGAATTAAGGTAGGAGACTCTTCTTGGTCAGCAAGAGCTAGCCAAGATATCCCATCAGGCACAGAAATTAAGATTGTGGCTTTAGACGGAATAATTCTAATAATCCAACCTTTATAGCCAATTGATATATAAAGCCTACATTATCGATAAATGTAGGCTTTAATCAGTTTAAAGAACAAAGAACATTCGAATTATCATCACGATAGATTGAATAGAAAAAAAATAAGTTCTTATTTCGTAAAGCTAAAAATTTTGATTGAGCTAAAAAGATATAAGAAAGTCAGATTTATTAACCAATATATATATGAATAATGGGCCACGCTCTCGCTTAATTATAATTATTAAAAATGTTAAGCCCGTCCAATTTTTGAAATTTTCCTTTCCTTGTCCATACTTTCATTTATCTCAACAAGAGATAAACATAACGGAGTCAGTATGAGACATTTCCTAATAATTTTAACAGCGATATTCAGCCTTTCATTCGGCAGTGCTCTGGCGAGCAGTCAGTCTCCAGGTAACGGAAACATGGGGCCTATTGTGAAGTGTTCAGATGGAAACGCAGTCACTCATGTGCCATTGCTGATCTGCAAACACTATGGCGGTAAGGTGCTTTGATAGGTAACTAACGTCAGGCTAGTAACATTATTTGCTGCCTGACACACTGTTTGGTTACCAAACAAGTTTTAAAAAGATAAGTTATTTTCGACCTGACAAATTATTCAAAATTGGACATTCGTTTGAGGTATCTCCAGGACAATCATGTACCCAAGATTGCAACTGAGCCTTCATCTTATTGAGTTCAGCAAGCTTCAACTCTATTTCATCTAACTTCTGCGTTGCTTTCTTTTTTACTTCGTAACTTTCTCTATTGGGATTCATTGCCAGCTCAACAAGCGCTTTGCACTCATCAAGCGTAAACCCAACCATTTTAGCTCTCAGTACAAACTCTAACTGTTCGATGTGAATCTCGCCGTATTGCCTATAACCATTGTCGGAACGATGCGGAGGGCTCATCATCCCTTTACTTTCGTAAAAACGAATGGATTTCGCTGTTGTACCAACACGTTTAGCTACTTCACCAATATTCACTCTATTACCTATAATTCAAACGTTACCTAAAACAAAGAGCGCGACCTAAAACGAAAAACCGCAGTACTGCTGTTATACAATACTGCGGTTGAAAAGCATAGCTAGAGACTGACGTTAGAGGCTTACTCTTGCTCTAACAGCCAAATCATAGTTTGAGATTTTTCTTCGCTGTCTAGCTTGTTGAACCAGTAAGAAACCATTTCTAACTCTTTAGAACCCGTCAATGACGCAATTGAAGTGCTTTTTCGATTCTGGAATGCCCATTCTGTAATTGCAGATTTCTCTTCTGATGAAGACTGTTCAAACCAATAAGTGACCATCTGTTGAGGCTGCGAAATAACTTCAGCGGGTTCAAGTTGAACCTGAGCAACGGTTGGAGCTACAGCCATGCTAGCCGTTGTATTTAAGAGAGGTTCAGCTTCTAGCTTCACCGCGTCAAAGTAAGCTTTTGGTACGCTAAATTCAACGATTTGACGCTTTGTATCTGAAGTTAAGACAAATACTGCCTGAGGCTCAGTAATCGCTTCAACTTGATCATTGCTGAAAGGAAACTTAAATGACTGTGTCATTGTACAATGTTCAGTACAGCTTTCAGATAAAGGACGGTAAGTATCGAGTGAAACCTCTGTTCCTTTATAAGTAACTGTTTCAAATTTTCCGTAATTCTTAAAGAAAGTCGCATCCATCGCTATATAGGAAGAAGCCACTTTTTTTTCTGTTTTTGGGTAAATACCAACAAAAGATAAAGAAGACTTAACCAGATCTTGTCCGACTTGTGCTCGCGCCTCTGGGGCATATGATTTAGCTTCAACTTGGACATATAAACTTCTTTCTTTAATGCCCTTAGCTACATCATCAAACTGACTAGAAGAGTCCAAGGTCGTACAACCAGACGCCACTAATACCGAAGAAAATAACATCGCCAACTTATACATATTTACTTCCTTATCTATTTAAACGGAAAAACGCTGGCATCACGCCAGCGTTTCTATGAAGGCAGTTTGCTAGAGTACTAGTCTTAGAAACCGTATTCTAGACCTACACGTACAAACATAGTCTTATCTGCTGCATTGTAGGCATCATGTTGGCCTACACGTACATACGGTACAAAACCATTATGAACGTACATTACCTGACCAGAAAGAACCTCATCAGCATCATCCTGTTTAGCTCCTTCGATTTTAGAGTCTAAATTAGCAGCGTAACCCAGCTTGAATCCCCACGGACCAGACCAGTATTGCCCGATTAGAGAGAATTGACCTTGCTCAGCAGACTTGCCTACGTGAGCTTTAGCTTTAGCTTCACCATCACTATACTTATAAGCACCCGCTAAGCCGAAACCAGCAGGTAGAGGCAATTCAAAACCAACAATGTAAGCAGAAGTATCTACTGTACCGCCAGCGAATGAAGAGTTGCTTTCGAAGCCGCCGTGAACAGTCACAACATCAGAGAAGTTGTAGTGTGCTGAAGCGCCAACATGGTTTGAATCTTTAGTATCTTTATCGCCACGACCAACAGAAACACTGTAAGTGAAGCCACCAAATGCTGGAGAGTCGTAACGTGCAATATCACCTTTACGATCGTAGTGAGCTTTAACATCACCACCCCAGTCAAATACACGACCTAGACCTGGGTTAGAGTATGGCCAATCGACGATTTCGTATAGAGGAGTAAGCATACGGCCGAAACGTACTTTACCCCAGTCGCCTTGAAGACCTAAGAAAGTGTCACGAGCGCCTAGCGTAGAACCAGTACCGTCTTCACCTACGTAGCCAGATTCAATTTGCATGAAAACGTTCACGTTATCGAACATATCTTTGCTTGCGCGGAAACCGATACGTGATTCATTCTCGTAATCGTAACCGTTGCTATCTTCTTGATAAAATGCAGAGATTGCTGCCACACCGTATGCTTGCACATTAAAATCAGAGATAACACCTACTTGTGAACTCTCTGAACCTGTAGCCATTGCGCCTGTCGATAAAAGTGCAACCGTTGCACCTAATAGAGTACGTTTAAAAAATTTGTTTTCCATGGAATAAAACTCCTAAAAATGGATATAGCTGTTTGAATATTTCCCGCCTAAAGTTGGCCGCCGTAGAGAGAAATACCTTTTCTTGTTTGAGAACCCTAAACTCGAATTCTCTATTTCCTTTCTGGTTATACACATCGTGTGCATCCATGGCATTAAGACTAACTTCGCCCTCAAAAAGATCAATGAGAACTTAATTTTCATCTAAAAAAATATGAGTTGGTGCAAATTTATCAGGTACTTAGTGATCCAGATCGACAAATTGTAAAGATCACAACCAAAAAAATAAAAATAATAAATATCAACAATTTAAAAAATATCACCATTAAAAAAATAGAAGTGAATCGCATTTATGATGCAACTACAATGGTATTTTATTAATATTGAGCACCGTCACTGTCCTGACTTTAGAGTTCGTATAGGAACAAAATTCTCAACAATTATAAAGTCATCATTTTTATATCATATACAAAAAAGGCACTCCCTTGAAAGGAGTGCCTTTGAGCTTTTTTTACCTGTCTTTACTTACGAAATAAGTGCAATTAGATCTTCTTCGGTTCTTATTTCGATTCCTAAATCTTGTGCTTTAGTTAGTTTAGAACCTGCCGCTTCACCAGCAAATAAGATATCAGTTTTCTTCGATACGCTACCCGTCACTTTCGCACCTAATGCTTGTAACGCAGCTTTCGCTTCAGTGCGACCCAGTTGAGAAAGTGACCCGGTCAACACAACTACCTTACCTTCTAGTGGTAGCTCTTGGTCATCCGCAGCTTCTTCGATGACAGGCCAATTCACGCCAAGGTCTATCAACTGATCAACTACCGCTCTATTTTTCTCTTGTGAGAAAAAAGCAGTAATGTGACTAGCAACAATGTCACCAATATCAGACACTTCAACTAATTGTTCATGGGTTGCTGCTTGCACCAATTCCAACGTCTTAAAGTGCTGAGCTAAGTTCATCGCTGTCGCTTCACCTACTTCACGAATACCTAGTGAATATAAGAAACGCGCTAATGTCGTGTCTTTGGCTTTGTTCAGCGCACTCACCACGTTTTGTGCCGATTTAGGCCCCATTCGGTCAAGAACAGTAATCACGCCAGCACTGAGCTTAAACAAGTCAGCAGGCGTTTCTACCATTTCACGGTCGACAAGCTGCTCTATCACTTTCACGCCCAGTCCATCGACGTCTAGCGCCTTTCTAGACACAAAATGCTTAAGTGCTTCTTTACGCTGTGCCTGACACACCAAACCACCAGTACAACGCGCTACCGCCTCACCTTCGACACGTTCAACTGCAGAGTTACAGACTGGGCAAGCATCAGGGAATATAATGTCTTTTGCCGACTCAGGACGACGATCGAGTACCATAGCGACAATTTGTGGGATCACATCACCAGCTCGACGAATGATTACGCTGTCTCCGACTTTCACACCTAAACGAGCAATCTCATCAGCGTTGTGCAGCGTGGCATTACTTACCGTCACACCACCAACGAAGATAGGTTCAAGTTTAGCAACGGGCGTAATAGCGCCTGTACGGCCTACCTGAAACTCAACGTCATTGAGAAGGGTAATCTCTTCTTGAGCTGGAAACTTGTAAGCAATAGCCCAACGAGGTGCTCGTGCAACAAAGCCTAGAGTTTCTTGTGCGGCAATGTCATCAACCTTAATCACCACCCCATCAATTTCGTAAGCGAGAGCATCACGACGAGTCATGATATCTTGGTAATACGCCTTTACATCCTCAAGCGAGCTTAGCTGCTTAGTCTCAGGACACATAGGTAAACCCCAGCCTTTCAGCTGTAAGAAGCGTTGATAGTGGCTATTTGAAAGCTCAGCGCCCTCTACAACACCTACACTGTATGCGTAAAAAGCCAAGGGACGTTTAGCTGTAATACGAGAATCTAGCTGACGTAGGCTACCTGCGGCGGCATTACGTGGGTTCACAAAGACTTTCTCGCCTTTCTTCAACGCCAGTTCATTCAGTTTGTCGAAGCCCGCTTTTGGCATAAACACTTCGCCACGTACTTCGATACGCTCAGGCCAACCTTCACCTTGTAACTTAAGCGGAATTGAGCTGATCGTACGTACGTTTTCTGTGATGTTTTCGCCAGTCGCACCATCGCCACGAGTCGCAGCTTGAACTAAGGTGCCATTCACATAGAGCAAGCTCACAGCAAGGCCATCAAGCTTAGGCTCACAACAGAAAGTTTTAAGGTTCGCGGTTGGTGCTCTATCCGACATACGCTTATTAAACGCATCCAAGTCTTCGTCAGAGAATGCATTGTCGAGCGAAAGCATTGGGATTTCATGAGCCACTTGCGTAAACCCATCTAAAGGCTGTCCACCGACACGTTGGCTTGGCGAATCCACAGTCACAAGCTCAGGGTTCTCTTCTTCGATTTTTAGCAACTGTTGCATTAATCGATCGTATTCAACATCAGGAACCTCGGGGCTATCTTCTACGTAATAACGAACGGCATGATAGTGCAGAGTTTCTCTTAACTGCTCTAAGGTAACTTGAATCGATTCTTTCATATCATTCTCTGTCGTGATTGAAATATCAAAAAGGGCTCCCTTAGGAGCCCTTTTCTATAAATATAGATTATTTATAAGGCTAAACAAGACGGCTAGGCATTGGCTGCCGTCATAAAGTCTCTGATTTGTTTACGGTAGTCAGACAAGCGATTGGGTGTCATTAAGTTACGTGACTCGTCCAAAACGTTTCCGCCCATATCATCAGCAATTTTCTGAGCTGCACTTAGCATTACATTGAAGTTCTGATCAGCTTGACCATAACAAGGCAGCGTCATAAAGAACGAAATACCTTTCGTTGTAAAATCAGCAGGATCATCATGTTCTAGCGTTCCCGGCTGCATCATGTTCGCAATACTGAAAATAACTTTTGGCTCATCGCTAGATTGTGCAAAGCAATGGTAGATAGACATCTCACCATAAGTTAAGCCGTTGTTCTCCATGCTACGGAAAAGTTCAGTACCCACAAACGGGATCTCTCCAGCACAGTGAACATTGAGAACTATAACTTCTAGGCCGAGCTCTTCGTCTGGCTTAGCTTCTTCTGTAGGCGCGGTGCTTTGTGAAGCCACGACTTCTTTAGCAACGTCTACTGGAGCAACAAGCAGTTCACTTGGCGTCAGTGCTTTGTTAGGAGCTAGCGGCTCAGTAACGGTATCTGGAGCTTCTTCAAACGAACCATACTGTTCTTTAAAGCCAGCATGGTTTTCTTTTTGCTCGTCAGTCAATTCGAAATTTGGCACCTCTGCTTCAGTGGCCTCTTGTATGTCTTCAGGTTCACTCTCGATCTGAATGGGTTCTTCTTTAACGCTGAAGGAAGGAAGCTCATTCAATTCGATGTCGTCTTCGATAACTTCTTTCGTTTGTGGCGCTGTAAGTGGATCTGAGTCAATCAGCGGATCAATTTCAGATGGTGAGACTGCAAAATCCGGCTCTTTACGCTCTTTTCGGATTATCTCAAAATCGTCTTCTGGGGCGAATGAACGGTTTGGGATCGTTTCGGCTTCATTTAAGCTATCGTTATCAAGCTTACCAAGCGGCTTATCTCCAAACTTTGCTTTCCCTTCTTTTTTACTCGTCCATAGACCATGGAACAATAATGCGGCGATAGCTAATGCGCCAACAATAATGAGTACAAATCGCAATTCCTGCATTTTTCGCTCTCAGCTTTCTTAGTCAACTAGCTATAAACACGCTGTCACTAAGTTGGGTTAATTTGGCTAATCTCACTACTCTATCAAAAGTAGCCACTGTTTTAGAACAACTTAATACAATTAGTTCCTTACATGGTGTGATTTTCGCCACGCTTTTTTTCTTAATTTCGGTCTAGTACACTAGGGATGTTTGCTATTTAACCAAATTCACATGTGACCTAATTTAAATATGACTATTGAATCTGTTCCCCGCTCAGGCTTTGGCTATTTTATTTTCGGAATAAAAATCGCTTTGTCGCCGAGCATTCGTAAGTTTGTACTAATGCCACTTATTGCTAACGTGTTACTCGTTGGTGGTGCCTTGTTTTATATATTCTCCAACCTCAACACTTGGATTGAGGGCTGGATTGGTGCATTACCAAGCTTTTTATCGTGGTTGTCATACATTCTATGGCCACTACTTGTATTAACCGTCTTGGCCACGTTTTCGTATTTCTTTAGTACGCTCGCTAACTTCATTGCCGCGCCTTTCAATGGATTGCTCGCGGAAAAAGTAGAAGAGTTACTAAGTGGCCAAAAAGTGAATGACGATGGTTTGCTGGATGCACTCAAAGATACTCCACGTATTTTAGCGAGAGAATGGCGCAAGCTTGTCTACATTCTGCCAAAAGCGATAGGTTTATTCCTACTTTTGTTAATTCCAGCACTAGGACAAACTGTTGCACCGTTTTTATGGTTCATTTTCACAGCATGGATGTTAGCGATTCAGTACGCCGACTATCCATTTGATAACCATAAAATCAAATTTGATGATATGAGAAACAATTTGAAACAAAAACAAGGTAAGAGCTACAGCTTCGGCGCACTTGTTTCTGTTTTCACAACGATTCCAATTCTAAATCTGATCGTCATGCCCGTTGCTGTCTGCGGCGCTACTGCAATGTGGGTTGCTGAGTTTAAAGACCAAGCTCTGCGTTCTCGTCTATAAGACTAGTTATCTATTTAACAACGCCTATCTTTTTGAAGTTCCGAACACAATAAAGATAGGCGTGAATTCTGCTACATATCTATATGATATAACTTTTTAATCCTTTTACCTTTTTTTCAACTTGTTTAATCTAAATTCAAGCTAAACAAACATCGAAAGACACTAGACGGTAAAGTGATTGATATACTACGTTTAGTTCTGTCATTAAATGAAGGAATATCGCATGAGCAAGATCTACGAAGACAACACCCTAACGATAGGTAACACACCGCTAGTCCGCCTTAATAAAGTAAGCAAAGGTAACGTCCTAGCTAAGATCGAAGCTCGCAACCCAAGCTTTAGCGTTAAGTGTCGTATCGGTTCAAACATGATCTGGGAAGCAGAAAAAGCAGGAACTTTAAAACCAGGTATCGAGCTTGTTGAACCTACCAGTGGTAATACAGGTGTTGCTCTTGCATTCGTAGCAGCCGCTCGCGGTTACAAGCTAACACTAACGATGCCTGAGTCAATGAGCCTAGAGCGTCGTAAGTTGCTTAAAGCGCTAGGTGCAAACTTAGTACTGACTGAAGCACCAAAAGGCATGAACGGCGCGATAGCTAAAGCAGAAGAAATTGTTGCTTCAGACCCAGAAAAATATCTGCTACTTCAGCAATTCAACAACCCAGCTAACCCACAAATTCACGAGAAGACAACTGGCCCTGAAATTTGGGAAGCAACAGATGGCGAAATCGATGTATTTGTTGCTGGTGTAGGTACCGGCGGTACGCTTACTGGTACAAGCCGTTACATTAAAGGCGAGAAAGGCAAAGCAATCACTTCAGTAGCGGTTGAACCAGCAGAGTCTCCAGTGATTGCACAAGCGCTTGCTGGCGAAGAAATCAAACCAGCTCCGCACAAAATCCAAGGTATTGGTGCAGGTTTTATCCCTGGAAACCTAGATTTAGACCTTATCGACCGTGTAGAGCCAGTAACTTCTGAAGAAGCGATTGAGATGGCTCAACGCCTAATGAAAGAGGAAGGTATTCTAGCGGGCATCTCATCTGGCGCAGCGGTAGTAGCGGCGAACAGAATAGCGGAACTACCTGAATTTGCAGGAAAAACCATTGTTACCGTGCTACCAAGCTCTGGCGAACGTTACCTAAGTACAGCCCTATTTTCTGGTATCTTTACGGAAAAAGAGAACCAACAATAATATGTGGTCAAATCAATTTTTCGTCCAAAAAAGCCCCGTTTAGGGGCTTTTTTGTTGATCCTTGCCCCACCTTTGGTAATATCGGGTCTGTTTTATTTTTCGCTTCAAAATAAAAGAAGCAATAAACAAATTCTGAAAGTCATGAGTACTCACTAAAGATGACCATGGCTGGATAAAAATTTATAACCAGTCTAAGTTCTAACACGAACATGGCGTACTAGCCTCTAGCGCATTTGGGCTAAAGCAGTTAAGCTAATCTGGTTACAAACTTACAAAAAATAAATTAATTGGGGTATATAAAATGTACGAGAAGCAAGTAGAAATCACAGCAGAAAACGGCCTTCACACACGTCCAGCTGCACAGTTCGTTAAAGAAGCAAAATCTTTCGACGCTGACATCACAGTGACTTCTAACGGCAAAAGCGCTAGCGCTAAAAGCCTGTTCAAACTACAAACTTTAGGCTTAGTAAAAGGTACTAACGTTACTATTTCTGCTGAAGGCCCTCAAGCTCAGCAAGCAGTAGACCACCTAGTTGCTCTTATGGATCAACTACACTAATACGGTCTCCTTCTTTCAAAGCCATTTTGCACAGCAAAGTGGCTTTGTTCGAAATAGATAGCGATAAGCGCGACATTAGTCGACGACTTAAAGTCACACATTCTCCCGTTTACAGTTGAACAACTAAGGTAAGGCTATGATTTCAGGCATCCTAGCATCTCCTGGTATTGCTTTCGGTAAAGCACTACTACTTCAAGAAGATGAAATTGTCCTAAACACTCAATCTATCTCAGACGATCAAGTTGAAGCAGAAGTTCAGCGTTTTTTTGACGCTCGTAACAAATCTTCTCAACAACTTGAAGTTGTAAAGCAAAAAGCACTTGAAACTTTTGGCGAAGAAAAAGAAGCAATCTTTGAAGGCCATATCATGCTGCTTGAAGATGAAGAGCTAGAAGAAGAGATTTTAGCACTCATCAAGAAAGACAAAATGCACGCAGACAACGCGATCTACACAGTGATCGAAGAACAAGCTGTTGCACTAGAGTCACTTGATGATGAGTACCTAAAAGAACGTGCGACTGATATCCGTGATATCGGCACTCGCTTCGTTAAAAATGCACTAGGCATCAACATTGTATCTCTAGCAGACATCAATGAACAAGTTATCCTAGTTGCTTACGACCTAACGCCATCTGAAACTGCACAAATCAACCTAGACTACGTTCTTGGTTTCGCTTGTGACATCGGCGGTCGTACATCTCATACTTCAATCATGGCACGTTCACTTGAGCTTCCAGCTATCGTTGGTACTAACGATATCACTAAGCAAGTTAAGAACGGCGACATGCTTGTGCTAGACGCGATGAACAATAAGATCATCATCAACCCTTCTGACGCTGAATTAGCAGAAGCTAAGAAAATCAAATCTGATTTTGAAGCAGAAGCGGCTGAACTAGCAAAACTTAAAGACCTACCAGCTATCACGCTTGATAACCATCAAGTAGAAGTTTGCGGTAACATCGGTACAGTTAAAGACTGTGACGGTATTCTGCGCAACGGTGGCGAAGGTGTTGGTCTGTACCGTACTGAATTCCTATTCATGGACCGTACTGCACTTCCTACTGAAGAAGAGCAATACGTTGCTTACAAAGAAGTAGCTGAAGCAATGCACGGTGAGTCAGTGATTATCCGTACTATGGATATCGGTGGCGATAAAGATCTACCATACATGGATCTTCCACAAGAGATGAACCCGTTCCTAGGCTGGCGTGCAGTGCGTATCAGCTTGGATCGTCGTGAAATCTTACGTGACCAACTACGCGGCATTCTTCGTGCATCTGCACACGGTAAGCTACGTATCATGTTCCCAATGATCATTTCTATTGAAGAGATCCGTGAACTGAAAAAAGCAATCGAAGAGTACAAAGTTGAACTTCGCGCTGAAGGTCATGCATTCGATGAAGACATCGAAATTGGCGTAATGGTTGAGACTCCAGCAGCTGCTGCAATCGCACACCACCTTGCTAAAGAAGTGGCTTTCTTCTCTATCGGTACTAACGATCTAACGCAATACACGCTTGCGGTTGACCGTGGTAACGAGATGATTTCTCACCTTTACAACCCACTATCTCCAGCGGTTCTTCTTGTAATCAAGCAAGTAATCGATGCTTCTCATAAAGAAGGCAAATGGACAGGTATGTGTGGTGAGCTAGCAGGCGATGAGCGTGCAACTCTACTTCTTCTTGGTATGGGTCTAGATGAGTTCTCTATGAGCGGTATCTCTATCCCTAAAGTTAAGAAAGTAATCCGTAACTCTAACTTCGCAGAAGTTAAAGCTATGGCTGACGAAGCACTATCTCTACCTACAGCTGCAGAAATTGAAGCTTGCGTAGAAAAATTCATCGCTGAGAAAACTCAGTAATCACCAAGAGCTTAATAAAGTTAGACGGCTAAAAATAGTCGTCTAATTTGTTAGATTGGTATAGTATATTCTACAGAATAAAACTAAACGTTAGGAGCATGACACAATGGGTCTGTTTGACAAACTAAAAAAGCTTGTATCTGATGACAGCGCTGATGCTGGTGCAATCGAAATCATCGCACCTCTTTCTGGTGAGATCGTAAACATCGAAGACGTGCCAGATGTAGTTTTCGCTGAAAAAATCGTTGGTGACGGCATCGCTATCAAACCAGCTGGCGATAAAATGGTAGCTCCAGTTAACGGTACTATCGGTAAGATCTTCGAAACTAACCACGCATTCTCTATCGAGTCTGACGACGGTGTTGAGCTTTTCGTTCACTTCGGTATCGATACTGTTGAACTTAAAGGCGAAGGCTTCACTCGTGTTGCTGAAGAAGGTCAATCTGTTAAAGCTGGTGACACTATCATCACTTTCGACCTAGCGCTTCTAGAAGAGAAAGCGAAATCTACGCTTACTCCAGTTGTTATCTCTAACATGGACGAAATCAAGGAGCTGAATAAGCTTTCTGGTTCTGTAACTGTTGGCGAAACTCCAGTTCTTAAAGTAACTAAGTAATTTCGATTACTTATCTGCTTTAATTAAAACGCTACCTAAGGGTGGCGTTTTTTGTGCCTGCTATATTTGTTCAATGCCTCAGATAGGCATTACTGACTATCACACCGAAACCCTTCTCCTAGCTCCCTCAACCAATGACAACTACACTGACCGTTTATCCCCTACTATCCAACCTAGTTTTTTACTAAACGTTGTTAAGCGCTATTCAAGGCATTTCGCCTATACATCAAATTACACTTGTGAATTTTAACAAACGGAGATCTCTGATATCTCGTTCTACTCGATTCTGAGATGACGACCAACGACTTCGATTCAGGTAGGCAATGAGTCAAATACCTCTCTATAGCCGTCATTCCTTACAGCAAGGAACGAGCGTGATAGGGAATCTCGTTTTTACTCCTGCTCACCGACAGCGCACTTTTCCCAAATAACAGGCAATAAAAAACCCAGCCGAAGCTGGGTCTGTTTAGCGCTCATCTCTCACCACGAGCTAATTTGTGGAAGCCTAACGTTGACGCTTGTGATCAACAACGCTTAAAGTCAACGTGGCCTTTCAACCGATTAACCTAGTAGGCTAAGTGCCGAGTTCGGAGCTTGTTTTGCTTGAGCTAGAATCGAGCTTGAAGCTTGAGAAAGAATCTGAGATTTAGTCATCTGAGTCGTTTCTTTCGCGAAATCAGTATCTTTAATGCGGCTCTTAGATGCGTTAACGTTCTCGTTAATGTTGTCTAAGTTGCTGATAGCGTGGTCGAAACGGTTTTGGAAAGCACCCAGTTCAGCACGGTGGCTGTCTACGTACTTAAGTGCCGCATCGATGACTGCTACAGACTCTTGTGCGCCGCCAACTGATGTTACGTCGATAGTATCAACCGTTACGTCTTTGCCAGGTTGCATACCTAGTTCGCCAGCAAGGCTGCCAGAGAATGCTACTTCGCCTTCAACTTTGTTGTTACCAGTAAACATTTGTAGCTTACCGTCTTCAGTTACAGACGCTTTAACAGAGTCTTGTTGACCGTTGATGTACGTTGCTAGCTCTTCGATGTCGTCGCCCGCTTTCGCAGACACATCGATTTCTTGTGCTTGGCCGAAGTTATCAGTGAACGACATTTTTAGGTCGTTTGCGCCAGCTTGAACGTTCCAATCTTTATCTTTCGCGTTCTCAGTTTGGTAGCTCTTACCACCCATCTGAGCATTATCAGAGCGCATGTCTTTCAGTTGAAGCATTACCGCTTCACCGTTATCCGCACCGATTTGGAATGATTTAGTACCGTGAGTACCGTTAAGCAGCTTGTTGCCACCAAAAGACGTGGTTTCCGCAATACGGTTCAGTTCGTCGTTCAGTGCTGTTACTTCTTCTTGAATCGCTACACGCTCAGATTTTGAGTTTGAGCCGTTTGAAGATTGTAGAGACAAATCACGCATACGTTGCAGGATGTTGGTTGTCTCGTTCATTGCACCTTCAGCAGTTTGTGCAATAGAGATACCGTCGTTAGCGTTACGAACAGCAACATCAAGACCACGACTCTGAACGTTCAAACGGTTCGAGATTTGTAGGCCCGCAGCGTCATCTTTCGCGCTGTTGATTTTAGAGCCTGAAGCTAGGCGCTCCATTGATGTTTGTTGTGCGCTGTTTGCGTTGTTTAGGTAACGTTGTGCTGTCATCGCTGAAACGTTGGTATTTACATTCACTGCCATGGTGACTTCTCCAATTGATTTTCCGGTATAGCGGTTTCCGACGTCTCGGAAAACCAAGTAGTTATCTCTAAGTTACTATTAATAACGGCGTGAATGCTGAAACCTTTAGGAAAAAAACAACAAAATTAAAGAAATAGCGGTAAAGGAGAAGAAAGCGTGACTAGCAATAAAATTATCAAAAAAAGATGAGAAAAACGCTAAAGTTGTCGGGATGTCAGTCGAGCGAAAAGTTGTATTTTTATTAACCAAAGGGCTTTAGTTAAGCTGAAATACCTTTATAAGATTCGAAGTGATTTATTAACCCAACAAGGTTAAGGCAAGATTCGGCGCTTGCTTTGCTTGAGCCAGTATTGTGGTGCTCACTTGCTGCAATATTTGCTGCTTGAGCATTTGAGTGGTCTCTTTGGCGTAATCGGTATCTTTGATTCGGCTGTTGGATGTCGCCAGGTTCTCATGAACGTTTTCGAGATTATTTATTGCATGATCAAAGCGGTTTTGCATTGCACCGAGTTCGGAGCGATGACTATCCACGTACTTCATCGCGGTATCCAAAATAGAGACAGCACGCTGCGCGCCACCCACATCGGTCACATTGATGTCATCGACTGATTCGTAATAACCCGCCGACATCGAAAGCTCACTGGCTAACGAACCTGAGAAAGAGATCGTGCCTGCCGTGTCTTCGCCAGACATATAGATCTGAAGCTGCCCTTCATCATTGACGGAAGCCGAGACCAGATCCGTTTGACCATTAATATAAGTCGCCAACTCTTCGATATCATCGCCTGCTTTCGCGTTAATGGTGATCTCTTGAGGCTGACCAAAACGGTCGGTAAACGACATCGTCATATCATTCTGGTTGGATTTGACTTCCCACAAGTCACTTGCCATGCCATTGGCGACATAGCTAAATCCCCCCATGTTGATGTCATCGGTGCGCATGTTTTTCAAACCTACCTGCACCGCTTCACCAGAACTGCCACCGATTTGAAATGACGTGCTACCAAAACTACCGTTTAGGAGCTTTTTACCACCAAATGAGGTGGTTTCAGCAATTCGATTCAATTCATCATTTAAGGCGGTCACTTCTTCTTGAATCGCTGTCCTTTCAGACTGGCTATTCGAACCATTACTCGCTTGCAGCGACAAATCTCGCATGCGCTGCATGATATTGGTGGTTTCATTCATTGCCCCTTCTGCAGTCTGCATAATGGAGATTCCATCGTTAGCGTTTCGAACCGCGACATCAATGCCGCTCATCTGCGCTTCTAGTCGATTCGAAATTTGTAAGCCAGCCGCATCGTCTTTTGCACTATTAATACGACTCCCGGAAGCTAAGCGCTCCAAAGATTGGTTCAGCATATTGTTGGTATTCGACAGATTCCTCTGAGCCGCCAGCGCTGAGACATTTGTATTAACAGTTATAGCCATAGACCTTCACTTACAAAAAGATGAATAAAACTCACGATTGCTCTTATATCGACCAATTCATCTAAAGCTTTAATAAAAAAGGAGCCCAGAGGCTCCCTTTGTTTATTCTTTTTAGACGACTTACTTAATCGTTAATGCACTCAACATCTCAGTCGACGGTGCAAAGTAGTAAGCGCCTGTCACCGCTTTAGTAAAACGAAGCAGTTGGTCTGTTTTACCATCTGTCACGCCGTACATACTCTCTAGCATCGCATCAAAATTATGACGAACGTTACAGTAAGCAATGAACAATAGGCCGTGGTCGCCCGTTGCAGTGCCGTAAGGTAGGCTGTGACGAACAATTTTAAGGCCCTTGCCTTCTTCTTTGATATCCACACGACCAACGTGAGACGCCGCAGGAACATCATCTAGCTCGATTGAATCTGGCTTAGTACGGCCAACCACTTTCTCTTGTGCCGATACATTCAATCGGTTCCAAGCAGGTAGGTTATGCACAAAACGTTGCACCATCACATAACTACCACCAGCGAACTCACCTTCAGGCACAATCGCTACTTCAGCGCGCTGTGCGTCTTTCGGGTTTTCAGTGCCATCAACGAAATCGGTCATGTCACGAGAATCTAGGAAGCGGTAACCGTAGGTTTCATCCACTACTTCAACGTCCGCTGCTACTTCAGATAGCAATTTACGTAGGATGAAAAAGTGCAGATCGTGTCGATTTGAATGACAGTGAATCAGAACATCAGACAATGTGCTCGGTGCAGTGACATCACCCTCACCAAGCGCAGGGAAATCAATTAGATCAGAGGGAGCTGCTTGCTCGAACTTATCCCAAAACGCCTTTGAAAACGCAACCGACGCCGTTAAGTTCGCATCTGGTTGAGTTTGGTTGAGCTCTTCGATTAGCGAAGGAATTTTTTGAATTTCTGCTAATACGTTAGCAGTGTTAGCATTCACTTTTAATTGAACGTAAAGAGCGAAAGGCCCAGCTTCTGGCAAGATAGCACTTTGAACGTTAGGCTGCTCATTTGAGACATTAAGCATAGATTATTCCTTCCAGTTTTAGCTTCTAAGTATAATTGTGAATGGGACAAATGTTTTGATGAGAATCAGTCTTCGTGCTCAACCACTTTAAAGCAATCCCTCGCGGCATGACTATTGGTTAGAAAAAGCGCTAACCACAGGAGCAACAACAAGGTGATGCCATTTGACCAACGGAACCATCCGTTATCCAAATAGATTAAATAAAGTGTATGAGAGCCTTGTGCCAAGATAGCCATCATGGTGACCCAACGCCCCCAAGATACGACTTTATTGAGGCGCTTTCTCTCTGGTGTTCTGAGCCCAAACAACCACATCAGTAGCAAGCTAGGGACACTCAAAGCAATTCCGACATAAAACATCTGGTGATCTGGATAGATTATCTCGAGGATATCCGTACCCGACTCTCGGCTTGCGCCCGCAACAATGAAAACGACCAAAGCTTTCGCCAGAAACAGCCAACCTAACCATAATAAGATCGGGGCTTTCAAAAAGCCGTGTTTGTCGTATTGTTCTATGGAGTACCGCACAAATCTCACTTTCACTTATTTTCAAACCAACACTTTAACGCAAATCATTCATACTTAACTAGGTTTGCGTTATCTTATTGGTTAATCCGTTTTAATTATCGAACTCAGTATGAAAAAGAAAACTAATACACCGTCTGTTGAATCTCAACAAGAAGCACTGAAGATAGCCAAAGCGACGCAAAAGCCAGCTCAAACCAAAGAACAAACGAAGTTGATTGCTCAGGGTATCGAGAAAGGCATCGCACTTTACAAGAAACAGCAAAAAGAGCGCAGTCGACAAGCTGATAAAGCAAAGAAACGTGTCCAGAAAGAGAAGCAGACTCAACAAGCTAATCTAGACGAAGAGAACAATGTAGACACGAGTATTGAAACAACATCAAATCACGCCAGTAAATTGCCGTGGTTACTATTGATCGCAAGCTGGGTTGGTTTCGCGATTTATTTGATGAAGTAGCAGGGTTTACGTATGAAAAAGGAATTAGTCGCTTTCGCTATGACAGGCATGTTATTAGGGTGCACGACACCGACGACAGTCCCGCATAGCAAAGCTGACCAAGTACAAATGGATTATCACGGACTGATTGATATCAACAAGTGCGAGTACAAAGGGGAAGTCACCGGCAGCGAGGGTCACTGGTACAGCTACCTATTTTTCCCAAATGACACGCTGATTCAAGGCGCAATGAACGAGTTAAAATTCAACGCCATTGAATTAGGTGCAGACACCGTTATATTCACACTTCCCCAAGACTTTAGTACTTCCGTCACTATGCTTGGCACGGCCTATCTGTGTAAGAAAGAAAATTAATCAGTAAATCGGCATCTCGATATGCTTTGATTTTATGGCGCCCAAAAGAAAGCCAGCTTTCGCTGGCTTATGCACTAAATCCAAGGCTTGTTGCTATATCGCCTTTACGTTCGATAACCCATTGACTATCAAATGGCCCCCAGTCGGATAACTGGTAATAACCATCATTATGACGTCGCCCATCTTGAACAAACATAAGTTCGATACCGATCCCCGGTAACGCCTTGAGTACATCTTGAATAGTACGACGAGGCCAACCCGTTTTTTCGATGAGTTTAGGCACATTTGGCCTATCAAGGCTTTCCACTAACAATGCTAAATATAGCCGCCTTGCAAAAACAGGACTCAACTCCATTGACACCTCCTATATATGTGCAACTCAATTATTTCTTTTTTCGCTGACAACATGTTGAGGCTGATCAATAAGTCTCCAATAGTGACATTTTCTTACTGTTTTTTTTCACTCTATGAAATATTCCTCACTCTATTTTGTCTGAATTGCCGCTTCCTGATAGGATTCAACTCATAACAACGAAATAAAATCACCCAAAGGAAGAATAATGACTATCACTATGTTTGGCATTCCGAACTGCGACACCATCAAAAAAGCAAAGAAATGGTTAGAAGCTGAAGGTATTGAGTTCGAATTTCACGATTATCGTAAACAAGGCATCACTGAAGAATTAGTGACAAGCTTCTGTTCAGAACTTGGTTGGGAACTGGTGCTAAACAAACGTGGTACGACCTATCGCCAATTGACTCAAGAACAAAAAGACACGCTAACGGAAGAAAAAGCCGTGGCTCTGCTTGTTGAACAACCGGCAATGATCAAGCGCCCAATCTTGAAAGTGGATGGCAAGCTTCACATCGGCTTCAAAGCTGATCAATATGCCGCTATTTTTGCTTAAATAGCCGCATAAAATTAAACAACAAAAAGCGTTGAACCTCCCCTATTCAGCGCTCAACAATTAATGACTAGACGTTTTATTTAAACAAGGAATTCAAGGATGACAGATAGCCCAACTTTGGCTCTGGCAAAAGACCTCATTAGCCGTCAATCGGTAACCCCTGAAGATGCAGGTTGCCAAGACCTGATGATTGAACGCTTAAAAGCACTAGGCTTTGAAATCGAAGTGATGGTATTTGAAGATACGACGAACTTCTGGGCTCGCCGTGGTACAGAAGCGCCTCTCTTTGCTTTTGCTGGCCACACAGATGTTGTACCTGCAGGCCCAATTGAGCAGTGGAACACTAAACCATTCGAACCGACTATCGTAGATGGTTTCCTGCATGGTCGCGGCGCGGCGGATATGAAAGGTTCTCTAGCTTCAATGATCGTTGCGGTAGAACAGTTCATTGCAAAACACCCTGATCACACCGGCTCAATCGGTTTCCTTACCACGTCTGATGAAGAAGGCCCTTTCATCAACGGTACGGTACGTGTTGTTGAAGCACTGATGGCTCGTGGCGAGAACATCGACATGTGTATTGTGGGTGAACCATCAAGTACTGAGTACGTTGGTGATGTCGTGAAAAACGGCCGTCGTGGTTCTATCACTGGTGATCTAACAGTTAAAGGCACACAAGGTCATGTTGCTTACCCTCACCTAGCGAACAACCCGGTACACAGCTCTCTGCTTGCGATCAATGAACTGGCTACTACCGAGTGGGATAAAGGTAATGACTACTTCCCGCCGACCAGCTTCCAAATCCCAAATGTAAGTGCGGGCACTGGCGCATCAAACGTGATTCCTGGTGAATTTAATGTTCAGTTTAACCTTCGCTTTAGCACAGAGTTAAACAACGACATCATCGTTGAGAGAATCACAAATACACTCGACAAATACGATTTCGAATACGATTTGAAATGGACATTCAATGGCGACCCGTTCTTAACCGACGCTGGCTCACTGCTTGATGCTATTGTGGATGCCGTTGGCCACGTTAATGACGTAAAACCAGCACTACTGACTACAGGTGGTACATCTGACGGACGCTTTATTGCACGCATGAAAGGACAAGTCGTTGAACTAGGTCCGGTTAATGCGACCATTCACAAGGTTAACGAATGCGTGAAAGTGGCTGACTTAGAGAAGCTAACCGACATGTACGAAAGAACACTAGTGAACCTGTTTGCTAAATAGTTCTTTGATCAGCGATTGATAGCATCTAATTATTGAGAGACGCGTTATGACACCAGAGCAGCTTACCGGACAATCAGATTCTCATCTGGAACCTAGCCTGATTGGCACCAAGAGCTTCTTGGTCCACAGTGATGTCAAAGGTGACCTAAACAATCTGATTGAAGCTGCTCAACTCGCTGGTTTTAAAATGGAGATTGCCAGTGGCTTTCGCGACTATGAAAGGCAATCTCTGATTTGGAACCGTAAGTTTTCTGGTGAAGTACCGATATTAGACTCAGAAAGCCAGCCACTGGATGCTTCAACACTCAGTGAACAGCAAAAGTTGTCGGCGATCCTGAGGTGGTCTGCGCTTCCTGGAGCGAGTCGTCATCATTGGGGTTGTGACTTTGACGTCTTTGCTCGCAATCACTTACCTGAAGGCACGCAGCTACAGCTGGAACCATGGGAATACCTTACTGGCCACCAGCAAGCGTTTTACCAATGGCTTGTTGCCAATGCATCTCAATATGGGTTCTTCTTCCCTTACAGCCAAGACCTCGGCGGTGTGGCGATAGAACCTTGGCATATTAGCCACCGTAAAGTTTCACAGTTGTGTTTATCACAGTTATCTCCCACTTTACTTGGCAAGCAACTCCAATCTAAGCCAATATTAGGGTATGAGATAATTATGGAGCAGCTAGATGAGATCTATGCGCGCTTCGTGGCGAATATCAGTCATTAGGAGCGCTTATGTTGGAGTGGCTTACAAACCCTTGGGTTATCATCATCATCGTGGTTAGCGTTGTGGTGGGTAATATTGCTGCGCTCAAACAGACCGCTAATATGGATCTGACAGGTCGTAATAAAACAGAGAAAGACTTAGACAAGCTCAATCAATTGGATAAACAGAACCAAGAGAAAGCTCAAGAAGATAAGTCCACTGAGAACAAAGACACTTAACCTAATGCCTTTGATGCGCTCGCCCCAACAAGTCAGGTGCGCTGTTATCCCTAATTAGAAATTAGACAACACATAGATAAAACGCTGACGAACGAACATAAAAAAGAGGACACAATGTGTCCTCTTTTTTATTTATCAAAATCAGATCAGGGCTTATTCAGCTTTTGCTTCTTTCTTATCTTTGGTTTGGTCAGCAACGTGTGCCAATACCGGAACCATTGACTTAAGTAGCTCTTCTTCTACTGGCTTACCTGATGCATCCGTTACGTTAATAGACGTACGGTTACCAAGATCACCAAACAAGAAGGTGTAAGTACCTGGCGCTAGGTCAATAGGCTGTAGGCCAATTGTTTCCCAGAACTCATCATCAGGCGCTGCGTATTTCGCTTTCACGGTACCTTGAGACTGATTACGCTCTTCAAGCTCGAAGCCCATTTGAGGTAGCAGTTCAGGCAAACGTTGCCACAACACGTTGTAAGGCGTACGCGCGATAATCACAGGGAAACCACTGCGGTCAGCACCCATTGAAATAGGGATACGTTTCACTAACTCTTGCGCTTTCAGTGCAGCTTCAGCACGAAGGTTTTCATCATACTTAGCCATCACAAGGTTCGTTAGGAACGCGTTGTAACGCTCTTTATTGGTTGCCGATACAGGTTTCTCTTCAGAACCTTCACGCCAATCAATCAGGTTAATCTTGAAGCCATGACGATTGTTCGCTTGGAAACGAGAGATAGAATAACGGCTGCCAATCTCTACTTCTTCGTCTTCAGAAACCCAAGTTACCCAATCGGTCTCAATGTCGTTCTCTGATTGCTCACGAATGCCAATGCCACGCTGAGCAAGCATATCTACCGCTGTTTGCCACACTCGGTCTGCTTCTTCAGCACGAAGAAGCCATAGTGTCACTTCGCCGTTTTGACGCTCAGCACGAGCACCTGGGATCAGTTCAAGAACCTGTTGAGGCGGACGAATATCCACTTGACGACCTGTACCACCACTGAATTCACCGCTTGGGATATCAAAATTTGGGTAGAACTGAGGTTGAGCATCTTCAGGCAGTTGCCATTGTGAAAACTCAGGTGTTTCTAAGTATTCGAAATCATCTTTGGCTTGACGACGTTGAGTCGGGCTGCCAGAACATGCTGTAAGAACGAAAACAGCCAGTGACCCAATCACTAGCTGGTGAGAATACTTCATTTATACTCCTAAATGCCGAAGGTTCGCTTCGGCATCATTTCATACGTTTTAGTAAATGCACGCTTCAGTCATTGCTTGAGCAACAACAGGTTGAGCTGGCTTTGACAATTCAGTCAGTGGTAGACGTAAGCCACCTTCAGCAATCAGACCCAATTTGTGAACCGCCCATTTTACGGGAATAGGGTTAGACTCAACGAACAAGTTTTTATGAAGAGGCATCAAACGCTCATTGATCGCTTCTGCTTCTTCAAACTTACCTTCTTTCGCTAGTTTGAACATGGTTGCCATATCAGCAGCTGCAACATTATTGGTTACAGAGATAACACCATCACCACCACGCTTAACAAATTCTAGGCCTGTTAAGTCATCACCACTTAGTAAGATAAAGTCTTCGCCACAAAGTTCACGGTGAATTGCAATTCTGTCGAGATCACCCGTCGCATCTTTAAGTGCAACGATGTTTTCGATCTCAGCAAGGCGAGCAACCGTTTCTGGTAACAAGTCAACGGCAGTACGACCCGGAACATTGTATAGGATTTGTGGAACGTCACTAACTTCAGCAATCGCTTTATAGTGTTGGTACAAACCTTCTTGAGTTGGTTTGTTGTAGTAAGGCGTTACGCTCAGGCAACCAGCAATGCCAGAACCGTTCAACAAACGGCTGAATAACACTGACTCGTGAGTCGCATTTGCGCCTGTACCTGCAATAACAGGGATACGACCATCGGCAAATTCAACGATCTTATTGACGACTTTGACATGCTCTTCAATCGTGAGCGTAGAAGACTCACCTGTTGTGCCAACCGCAACCAGACCATCACTACCTGCAGCAACATGGTACTCAACCAACTTTTTAAGGCTGTCGAAATCCACTTCACCATCTGTATTAAATGGCGTAACTAGCGCAACGATACTTCCTGAAAACATGTCTATCTCCCTTAATTTATTCTTTTTGCATGTTACTGTAAGCCGATCAATAAACACAAGACATTAAAGTGGCTTACTGGCAACAACTGCATTAAATATTGTCGTATGTTTGAGGTAAAACGACTTCTAACGCCGTTCTATCTAAAATTTTGGTCATCTACGCTCAATCTAACGGATAGGGCTAAACTGGATGTCAGTAACAGGTAAGCTGTCGCAACGTGGCGCTATCTTGTTTTTTTAGCCTGCTCGACATTCCTACCATTTGCTGCGTATTGGAAGAAAAACGCCTCATAAAAGCCCCCCTCCTACACTTATTCCTTTTGTTAACTGTGCTAACATGCATGAATCAATGGAATATAAAGAGACGTGATTTTATGACTCAACATCTAGTAATCACAGCTGTGGGCACAGATCGCCCAGGTGTATGCAACCAAGTGGTTCATTTAGTCACCCAATCAGGCTGTAACATTATTGATAGCCGTATCGCTCTATTTGGCGAAGAATTTACGCTTATCATGCTACTGTCTGGAAAGGCAAACAACATCACCCGCGTTGAAACCACCCTGCCCTTACTTGGACAAGAGCACGACTTGATTACGATTATGAAGCGAACCTCAACTCATGATGTGATTGAGAACTCTTACACCGTAGAGGTGTTCGTTGAGTCAGACGACAAAATCGGCCTTACCGAGCAGTTCACTCAGTTCTTTGCAGACCGCAACATCGGACTCGACTCGCTGAGCGCACGAACCATCAATAAGTCGAAGGTTCAACTCGACAACGACCAATTCCATATCTCTATTACCGCTTCTGTGCAATCAGAATGTAATTTGATGCAGCTACAAGAAGAATTCGACGCGCTGTGTCTGAGTCTATCCGTACAAGGCTCGCTCAACTTTATTAAAAACAGTCTCTAAAAAGGAAATGTCATGAATACGCTAACGGCTGGTGTTCCAGCACCTGCTTTTTCTCTTCCAGATCAAGATGGCAATATCGTATCTCTTGGTGACTTTAAAGGTAAGAAAGTACTTTTCTACTTTTACCCAAAAGCAATGACTCCAGGTTGTATCGTACAAGCGGAAGGCCTGCGTGATATCAAAGCACAGCTTGATGACCTGAATGTGGTTGTTCTAGGTGTGAGTGTTGATCCAGTCAAACGCCTACCAAACTTCGTTGAGAAGAAGTCTCTGAACTTCACTCTATTATCAGATGAAGACCACAGCGTTGCTGAACAGTTTGGCGTTTGGGGTGAGAAAAAATTCATGGGTAAAATATACGATGGTCTGCACCGTATTAGCTTCCTAATCGATGAAGAAGGTCAGATTGAACACGTCTTCAACAAGTTCAAAACCAAGACTCACCACGAAGTGGTTTTAGATTACTTCAACCCAGAAGCTTAATCTCGACTTCAGTGAGTTGACTATCTACATTCGCACCTAGCGAATCTAAATACACGACTCACTAAGCCAAATACAAAAAGGCCGAATATCATGGATATTCGGCCTTTTTTACTTATTAAAATTGATAGCGCATTCAATTACGATTGATGCTCAGGGTCATCGTCAAGAGCATGACTCGGTAAGGCATTCCAAACCGCCTTCACTAAGGTCGCCAGCGGGATAGCAAAGAACACACCCCAGAACCCCCACAGCCCGCCAAACACCAATACCGCAACGATAATCGCGACTGGATGCAGGTTCACTGCTTCAGAGAACAAAACCGGAACCAACACGTTGCCATCTAGTGCTTGGATGATGCCATACGCAAGTAACAGCCAGTAAAATTGAGGCTCTAACCCCCACTGGAACAGGCCAACAATCGCTACTGGAACAGTCACAGCTGCCGCGCCGATATAAGGAATCAATACAGAGAAACCAACCGCGACCGCTAACAATACTGAATAACGAAGATCTAAAATCGCGAAGGTTACATAACTCACACCACCAACGATTAAAATCTCGAGAACCTTACCGCGAATGTAATTGGAGATTTGCTGGTTCATCTCTACCCATACTTTGGTCGCCAAACGACGATTTCGAGGAAGGACGCCGCTTGCCATCCTGATCATCTCTTCTTTATCTTTCAGTAAGAAGAAAATCAAAAGAGGGACAAGAATCAGGTAAACCGCCAGTGTCGCCAAGCTCACAAGAGATGCTAAAGAGCCTTTAACAACGCTTTCGCCAAAGCCTAGCGCTTTGTTCTTCGCGTTAGACATAACTGACTCAACAATCTGCAAGTTAGCCAGTTCAGGGTAACGCTCTGGAATCGTCGCGATGAACTTTTGTAGGCTGCCATACATGCTTGGAATATCATTGATTAGGTTGCCCACTTGCTCCCAAATGGTCGGTACCAAACCAAATATCGCCAATAGCATCACGCTAAAGAACATTAATATCACCAACATCACTGATGGTGTTCTTGGAACACCGAGTCTTTGGAGCTGGGTAACAGGCCACTCAAGTAAGTAAGCCAACACAATCGCTACCAATAATGGCGCAATAAGGTGACCAAAGAAGTAGATCGTAATAAAGCCGAATAGAATGATGGCAACCAAACTGACAGCATGGGGATCAGAGAAACGTCGTTTATACCAACGATTGACCATTTCAAGCATCTGACTGCAATTCCTTTTTAGTGACGAGGATATGATGGTAATTAGAGCAAACCTCAGCGATGACGCCATAGGCTTGCTTAGACAAAAAAGTAACAATATCTTTCATCGAGCTATTATCAGAGACATAAATTGACAATGACTGTCCTACTTCTAACTTTACACTGTGACGCTTGGCTAATAATAAAGCCATTGGACATCGCTCTTGGCGTAAATCTAGAATATTAGGTGTCATTCTTGGGCTCGATGCTTATTATAAGGGTCGTATTGTAATCTGTTTTTGAAAACGCGCCATCATTCATTCATCTTCCTTCATGATAGCGCACGCACTCGGCAAAGGTTACATCAGATAAAGAACCAATTTGCATTGCACTTGTCTTACTGTCAGAAGAAACGGAGTATTACTGACTAATATGTTTAAACGCGCTCGCTCAATTGCTTGCTTATGCATCGCAGCTACATTAAGCACCCCAACATTGGCAAATACCAATGGTTTGGAGCTACCGGATATCGGCACCGCTGCTGGCGGCACACTCACTATCGATCAAGAACTTATCTATGGTGATGCCTACATGCGCATCATCAGAAGCAGCCAGCCCATCGTCAACGATCCTGTTCTAAACCAATATATCGATACGCTCGGCCATCGCCTTGTCGCGAACGCGAATGATGTAAAGACCCCTTTCCAGTTCTTTATGATCCGTGACCGCAACATTAACGCCTTTGCATTCTTTGGTGGTTATGTTGCTTTGCACTCAGGTCTGTTCCTGCATGCACAATCTGAAAGTGAGTTAGCTTCAGTAATCGCGCACGAAATCGCGCACGTTACCCAACGTCACTTAGCACGTAGTATGGAAGATCAAGCTCGCCGTTCTCCAGCCACCATCGCAGCGCTAGCCGCCTCTGTATTATTGGCGATTGCTGCACCTGAAGCAGGTATCGCAGCCCTAACTGCTACAACTGCGGGTAACATGCAAAGCCAGATCAACTACACACGTAGTAATGAAAAAGAAGCCGACCGCTTTGGTATCAACACGCTCGCAAAAGCTGGGTTTGATGTGAATGCAATGCCACGTTTCTTTGGCCGCTTGGCTGATGAATACCGCTACGCAAGCACACCACCACCAATGCTACTGACTCACCCATTACCAGAAGATCGAATCACAGATTCTCGTGCCCGTGCTCGCAGCTATCCGCCACTTAAACTGGCTCCATCACTGGATTACCATCTGGCAAGAGCTCGCATTGTCGCGCGCTATGCGGGTATCAACAATGATGCGGCCTTGGACTGGTTTGCACGCCAACTAAAGAAAGCACCGAAAGCTATAGTGCCTTCATTAGAATATGGCCAAGCATTGGTTTATCTAGATACTAAAAAATTAGATAAAGCAGAGCCAATTCTAACCAAACTCATCAACAGCGATCCAACCAATCTGTTCTATTTAGATGCGATCTCAGATCTGCACATTGAACAGAAACAGCCCGAGATAGCGATTAAAGAACTTAAATCGGCACTGGTTCGCCAACCAAACAACCCGGTTCTGACCATTAACTACGCCAATGCGCTGATTGAAAATGAAGACCTACAGGAAGCCGTTCGCGTGCTGCAACGTTACACGCACGATAACCCGAACGACACCAATGGCTGGCACCTACTTTCAAAAGTAAATACGAGCTTAGGTAATAGCGACGAAGAATTGGCCGCTCGCGCAGAAATTTTGGCGCTGCAAGCTAACTGGAACAAAGCGATTCAGTACTACACGCAGGCCAGCCAAATTGCAGAACTCGGCAGTCTAAAACAAGCACGTTACGATGCTCGACTCGACCAGCTAATGATTCAGCGCGAGCGTTTCTTATCGCTGCAATAAGTTTGTTTCATTAGCCGTAATTCTTGGTAAAAGCATAGAAAGAAAGCTCAACATTACATAATAAAGAAGCTACTCAGGTGGCTTCAACTGAACAACTAAATCAAAAATAATAATGAGGAAGAACCATGTCTGTCGTGATTTATCATAACCCACGTTGCTCAAAGAGCCGTCAAACTCTCGAACTGCTTGAAGCGAACGGCGTACAGCCAGAGGTTATCAAATACCTAGACACACCTTTAACTATCGAGCAGCTTAAAGTGCTTTTCACTCAGCTTGGTTTTACCAGTGTGCGCGAGATGATGCGCACCAAAGAAGCAGATTACAAAGAAGCAAATCTTGGTGATGCATCGGTGACTGATGAAGATCTTTTCTCAGCAATGGCGGCAAACCCAAAACTGTTTGAACGCCCTGTTGTTGTTGCGAACAACAAAGCAAAAATTGGTCGTCCACCAGAGCAAGTATTAGAGATCCTGTAAGCCAATATGAGCATTAACATTCTTGTTCTCTACTACAGTCGCCACGGCAACACACAAGCGCTAGCAAGACAGATTGCACGAGGGGTTGAATCTATCCCGAACTGCGAAGCCATGCTGAGAACGGTGAACGACGTGTACACGGTAGAAGAGCAGCCTGATTCGCGTTATCAACCGACAGATCCTATTGCGACCTTGCAAGAGCTCCGTTCTTGCGATGGCTTAGCACTAGGTAGCCCAGTTTGGTTCGGCAACATGGCAGGGCCAATGAAGCACTTTTGGGATAGCACGACATCACTGTGGATCAATGGCGATCTCATCGATAAGCCAGCTTGTGTGTTTACTTCTTCTTCATCACTGCATGGTGGTCAAGAGACGACACAGCAAAGCATGATGCTGCCTCTACTTCATCATGGCATGTTAGTCGTGGGAATCCCCTACTCAGAACCTGCGCTGCACACCACTCAAACAGGTGGCACGCCTTACGGTGCAAGCAGTACTGGAGAGAGCGCTTCATTAAGTAAAGAAGAAATTGAGTTGGCACAGAACCTAGGCAAACGCTTAGCGCGCATCGCTATCAACCAGAAGGGAATCTCTCAATGATGTATATGCCAGAAACGGCTATGTCTCCCAAAACCAAGCTCTTTCGCTACCTAGCGTTAGCAGGTAATTTGCTGCTTTTATTTTGGGTGGTGGCTTGGCAGATGACGCTTTCACCGCACCCGCATCTTAGCAATGTCACACTTGCGATTGCTTGGGCTGTACCTCTGTTACTGCCATTACCGGGCATTCTAGCAGGCAAGCCTTATACGCACGCTTGGGCGAATTTCGTCTTAATGCTCTACTTCCTACACGCGTTAACGATTATGTATGTAGACGGTGGAGAGCGTTTGTTAGCGGCTGTAGAGCTACTCCTGACTAGCCTAGGCTTCGCAGGCAATATCTTATTTACCCGTTTTAGAGCCAAAGAGTTAGGTATTAAGCTTAAGCGCCTTTCTGAAGTAGAAAAGAAAGAGAAAGCTAAGTTCGAGCAATAATATTGCTTCGATGTTCTAGAGCTTATATGGCACCCAAGCAACAAAAAGCCCTGCGAGATAACTCTTGCAGGGCTTTTTTCATGATGTCATGTCAATCGATCATTCCAACGGACAGTTACGAACGAACCCATTCATATACTAGGCTTGGCTTAGCATGCACTGGTGCAGTTACCGTGAGTTCTTCCTCACCAGATTCGTCTAGCGTTACGTCAGAAGTCCTTGTTAGCTCAGCGTCCGTAGAGAGCTCGCTGCCTTTAATCACCTGAACGTTTGAGTCAGTCTCGCCACCCTCAGCATCAACAGCGTCTGTTGAATCATCGCCGACAGACATGGAGTTGTCTTGCGTTTCAAATTCAGGGCTCACTTCAGGTTCAATGTAAGACTCTTCAACCTTCGCGACTTGGCGAATGCTTTCAACTTCTTGCTCAAACTCTTGTTGAGTCGACAATAAATGAATTCGGAAAGTCACTTCGTTGTTTTGAATCTTAAGGATATCTAGGCTTGCAACTGAGTTTAAACGTTTAAGTGCACTCTCCAACTGGAAGAAGTCTTGCGCGTTATTCAGGCTAATAAACTGCGTTAAGATTGATTCCGAAGATTCACTCGCAACCGTTACTGCACTCTTACTCGCGTAGTAGTTACTGATTTGGTCAACAAGCTTCTTAGAAGTCGTCGCGCTGTTGCCCGATACTGAACCACTCACAGGCGATTTTGGTGCGCTCGTCAGTTGGTTTGGTTTTTGGTCATACAGAGTCCAGCGTAAGCCAGAAGATTGAGCTTTAATCACCAAAACAGCATCAACCGGGTAACGCTGACTCGCTTTACTGATTGGCGTAACAAAGCTACCCCAAAGATCAGAGGTCGCAATACCAGTAATATCGTCAAAATCACCGACTGGTAACGTCAGGGGTAAACCGCGCTCTTTTGCGTTGGCTTGTAAACCAGCAGCCAATTGTGAATTGGAGTGTTCCCACACAATATTCTTGTCGTAGTTCTGCTCTTCCACCAGCCAAACAAGAATATTTGAACGAGTGTCAGGCCAGTACGGCAACTGTGCTTGCGTCAATAGAGAACGGATTTGAGCGCCGTTAAAACGCATACGCAACGTTGATTGGTCATTGCTCTCGCCAAAGCTCATTTGAGACATGTACTGCGAACTCTTACGCATCGCCTTTTGAATCGTCTCATTCGAAGCGACATCAGTTTGGCCAGTCGCACGTATTAATACCTGCTCCATACCTGTATTTCTTGCCACTTGTTCTGGCTGTTTGTTTTCAGCGTTAATCGCAACTTCAGCACTAAAAATATCTACTTGAGTTAAGGCATAACTCGGAGAGGCTAATAGTCCCATCAACAACAATGCTATGTAGCGCATACTGATCCTAATATTCAAATCTTGTGCCTAGATGATAAGCAACTATGGATTGAGGGGCAAGGTCGATAGCGCCCACTGTGTTTAATAACCTTAAAATATCACCTGGCCATGATAAATCGCTCACTTATAAACTGAGTTTTTCGGGCGACGATGGATATAAAACATCACTAAGATAAATAAATTTGATCTATTTGGTGTGGCAATCGATTGCTAAGTGATAGAATCCCGCGAATTTTATTTTTCACTTTTCATATAACGACCATTTTTAAGGACATAACATGAAAAATGCTCTGCAAGGTGCGCAAATGCTGTTTGTAGCGTTTGGTGCGCTTGTACTGGTGCCACTACTAACAGGACTTGATCCCAACGTTGCACTATTTGGCGCAGGTATCGGTACCCTTTTATTCCAACTTATTACACGCCGTTCAGTGCCAATCTTCTTAGCATCTTCTTTTGCATTCATCGCCCCTATCATGTTTGGTATTCAAACTTGGGGCGTAGGTGCAACCATGGGCGGCCTAATGGCAGCCGGTGTTGTGTATGTATTAATGGGTGCCTTAATTAAGGTACGTGGTGTAGCCTTCATCCACAAACTGCTTCCACCCGTCGTGGTTGGCCCTGTAATCATGGTGATCGGTTTAGGTCTTGCGCCTGTTGCGGTAAACATGGCGTTAGGTAAAACAGGCGATGGTGCAGTTCAGCTTGTCGATGCAGATGCAGCACTGTGGATCTCTTCAATTTCACTGCTAGTAACGATTGTCATCAGTGTGTTCTCAAAAGGCTTCCTTAAGCTACTGCCTATCTTTGGTGGCATTGTCGCAGGTTACATCACAAGCTTAGTATACGGCGTCGTTGATTTTACCCCTGTCGCTCAAGCTGCTTGGTTAGCTCTACCTAACTTCACAGCGCCAGAATTCAACATCAACGCTATCTTCTTTATGGTGTTTGTTGCGATTGCCCCAGCCGTTGAACACGTTGGCGACATGCTTGCTATCTCTAACGTAACCGGCAAAGACTACCTTAAGAAGCCAGGTCTACACCGCACAATCACAGGTGACGGCGTGGCGACTATTGCAGCTTCTATGCTGGGCGCGCCACCAAACACAACCTACAGTGAAGTAACAGGTGCGGTAATGCTGACGAAAGCATTTAACCCAGTGATAATGACTTGGGCAGCAGTAACAGCGATTGTTCTAGCATTGGTTGGTAAGTTAGGTGCTCTACTTCAAACGATTCCAGTTCCTGTAATGGGCGGCATCATGATTCTACTGTTTGGTTCAATCGCAACAGTAGGCCTGAACACCCTAATTCAGAGCAAAGTTGACCTACACAAATCACGTAACCTTGTGATTGTCGGTATTACTCTAGTATTCGGTATTGGCGGCATGGCATTTGGCATCGGTGACTTTAGCCTTCAAGGCGTAAGCTTATGCGGTATCGTGGCGATTTTACTAAACCTAGTCCTTCCTGAAGAGCTAGGCGACAACACCGTTGTAGATAAAGCGCAAATAGACTAACTAAGTCGACAAACTGATACAGGCTTGTGGGCCTCAATAAAGAGCATCACAAGCTAGCAAGATCAAAAAAGGGAGAGCATCGAATGCTCTCCCTTTTTATTAATACGGCTAATTCAGCAGGTTAAGAAACGGTTTAGAGTAACTTAGGCTGAAACCGAATTACTTAGTACCGAAGATCTTATCACCAGCATCGCCAAGACCAGGTACAATGTAGCCCTTGTCGTTTAGCTTCTCATCGATTGCAGCCGTGTAAAGCTCAACGTCTGGGTGCGCTTTTTCTAGAGCTGCGATACCTTCAGGAGCCGCTACAAGCACAAGAATCTTAAAGTGCTTACAACCTTTCTCTTTCATCAGGTCAATCGTTGCGATCATAGAACCACCTGTCGCAAGCATTGGATCTACTACTAGAGCAATACGCTCGTCGATGTTAGATGCAAGCTTGTTGAAGTATGGTACTGGCTCAAGTGTTTCTTCGTCACGGTAGATACCAACAACGCTGATACGTGCACTTGGGATGTGCTCAAGAACGCCGTCCATCATGCCTAGACCAGCACGTAGGATTGGCACTACAGTTACTTTTTTACCTTTAATTTGGTCAACTTCAACTGGACCGTTCCAACCATTAATAGTTACACGCTCAGTTTCAAAGTCTGATGTCGCTTCGTATGTTAGAAGGCTACCCACTTCTGTCGCTAGCTCACGAAAACGCTTAGTGCTAATCTCACCTTCACGCATCAGGCCAATTTTATGTTTTACTAGCGGGTGTTTCACTTCAACAACTTTCATTTCCAACTCCGGCAATATTTAAACAAACCTGTAGATTATACACGAACTCTAAGGTTATTTCAGAATCTTTATTCTAATAAAAAAAACCGCGCAAACGTTTGCTCTTGGTAATCAAGCCCTGTTAGAATAGCGCCGTTTTCACATCCAACTTAAGTTCGAGGACTATCCCGTGAGTGGTAATACTTCTTCTCTAAGCTACAAAGACGCTGGTGTTGATATCGACGCAGGTAATGCACTAGTAGACCGTATTAAAGGTGCTGTTAAACGCACTCGTCGCCCTGAAGTAATGGGCGGTATTGGTGGCTTTGGCGCCCTATGTGAACTTCCAACGAAATACAAAGAGCCAGTGCTTGTTTCAGGTACTGATGGTGTTGGTACTAAACTTCGCCTTGCTTTGGATCTGAAAAAACACGACACCATTGGTATCGACCTAGTGGCAATGTGTGTGAACGACCTAATCGTTCAAGGTGGTGAGCCGCTATTCTTCCTAGACTACTACGCAACAGGTAAGCTAGATGTAGATACAGCAGCAGACGTTGTTTCTGGTATTGCTGAAGGCTGTGTTCAAGCTGGCTGTGCGCTAATCGGTGGTGAAACTGCTGAAATGCCGGGTATGTACGAAGGCGACGACTACGATGTAGCTGGCTTCTGTGTTGGTGTTGTGGAAAAAGCTGACATCATTGACGGTACTAAGGTAGCAGCAGGCGACGCACTTATCGCTGTTGGTTCAAGTGGTCCACACTCAAACGGTTACTCTTTAATTCGTAAAGTTCTAGAAGTTTCTGGTGCTGATAAGAGTGAAGAGCTAGAAGGTCGCACTATCGGTGAACACCTACTAGAACCGACTAAGATTTACATCAAGTCTGCACTTAAGATGATCGCAGAGCATGACATTCATGCTATCTCGCACATCACGGGTGGTGGTTTCTGGGAAAACATCCCACGCGTACTTCCTGAAGGTACTAAAGCCGTCATTGATGGCAAGAGCTGGGAATGGCCTGCTATCTTCAACTGGCTACAAGAGAAAGGTAACGTGGAGACATTTGAAATGTACCGCACTTTCAACTGTGGTGTAGGCCTAGTTGTTGCTCTACCTAAAGATCAAGCAGACGCTGCTGTTGAACTACTGAAAGCAGAAGGCGAAAACGCTTGGGTTATCGGTGAGATCGCAAACGCTGAAGCTGGCGAAGAGCAAGTAGAAATCAAATAAGTGATACGCTCACTTACTTAGTTAATCAATGAGGACCTAATGGTCCTCATTTTGCTATTTAGCCCGCAGAAAACCTTAGTTTATGTAGGTAAATTGTAAATACTTCAGTTAACCAATCGCATGACCCACTCTATGAAGAACAGCCATTCTATGAATAACAGTCACTCTAAGAAAAACATCGTCGTTTTAGTCTCAGGAAGCGGAAGTAACTTGCAGGCAATTTTAGATGCCTGTGATAGCCACACGATTGACGCCTCTGTTAAGGCCGTTTTCTCAAACAAAGCAGAGGCTTTTGGTCTAGAGAGAGCAAAGTCAGCAGGCGTTGACGCTCATTCGGTGAATCCAAAAGAATTTAATTCGCGTGAAGAATTTGATCATGAATTGATGGTTCAGATCGATGCTTACCAACCCGACCTGATTGTACTCGCTGGCTATATGCGCATTCTGAGTTCAGAGTTTGTTCGTCATTACGCGGGTAAAATGGTCAATATCCACCCTTCTCTGTTACCTAAGTATCCTGGGCTGCACACCCACCAGCGTGCTATTGATGCTCAGGACAAAGAGCATGGCACCAGCGTCCATTTTGTTACCGAAGAGCTCGATGGCGGTCCTGTAATCTTACAAGCTAAGGTGCCAGTATTTGAAGAGGATGATGCCGACATGCTAGCAAGCCGAGTGCTCACCCAAGAACACTGCATTTACCCTATGGTCTGCAAGTGGTTCGCGGAAGGTCGTTTATCAATGGCAAACGGACAAGCAATCTTAGACGGTAAACCATTAGGCAAGCACGGTTACGCAGAAGAGTAATTAGTTAAAACTAAACCAAATAAAAAAACAAAAAGGCCGCTTACTGATTCATTAGTTCAGTAAGCGGCCTTTCTTTTATGCGGTTCAAAATAGAACTATTAGGAATACTTAGCTCAATGGCTCAGTCGGTGCTTGGCTTGCAACCTTTTTAGGTGCGTAAGCAACATCTTCCAACGCTTTATGGTTATTACCGATCAGCTCACCAAAATGAAACAGGGCATATTCGCCTGGCTTCATTCTAAACCACTCTTCATTGCATGTTAGAGGCTGCGTTGCGACGACCGTAACCACATCATTTGGCGTGGTCTCTTCTTGGAAGTTTATCTCAACATCTTCATCAATCAGGCTAGCATTACCAAAAGGCGCACGTCTTGTTATCCAGTATAAGTGATTCGTACAGTAGGTCATGACGTACTCACCATCGCTGAGTAGCATGTTAAAGACACCTTTCTCACGCAGCTGGTCACAACACTCTGCAACAAAGCGAAACATGCCTTCCATGTCTTGTGGTGGTTCAGGGAAACGATCTTCTAATTGTTTCACTAACCAACAAAAAGAAAGTTCACTGTCCGTCTCACCGACAGGTCTGAAACGCCCACTAACTAGATCATCGTAATCCGTTAATTGGCCATTATGAGCGAAGGTCCAGTATCGTCCCCATAGCTCACGGGTAAATGGGTGAGTATTTTCTAGATTAACGCCACCACGATTGGCTTGACGGATATGACTGACAACAGCTTGGCTTTTAATTGGGTAGTTTTGAACTAACTCAGCAATCTTTGATTCACAGCTAGGGTTAGGATCTTTGAACGTTCGAAAGCCCTTCCCTTCATAAAAGGTGATTCCCCAACCATCACGATGTGGTCCGGTATTACCTCCACGCTGCATCAGGCCGGTGAAACTAAAACAAATATCAGTTGGCACATTCGCGCTCATACCGAGCAATTCACACATGGTTTAATCTACTCCCTTTTAAAACCAATGGAGCCTAAGCAGGGCTCCAAATGTCTGTAAAACTATTATTCCATTTCTTTTTCGACAAGCTGAATCACAATATGAATGATCTTAATGTGAATCTCTTGGATGCGGTCAGCGTAACCAAAATGCGGAACTCGGATTTCGATATCAGCACAACCTGCCATTTTACCGCCATCTTTACCCGTCAATGCAATCGTCTTCATTCCTTTAGCTTGAGCAGCTTCAATCGCTTTCAAAATATTGGCAGAGTTACCTGAAGTCGACAAACCAAACAACACATCGCCTTTACGACCCACGGCTTCTACATAACGAGAAAAGACATGATCGTAACCAAAATCGTTACTTACACAAGACAGGTGGCTAGGATCTGAAATCGCAATACCAGCGTAGCCTGGGCGATTTTCACGGTAACGGCCAGTTAGCTCTTCCGCGAAGTGCATCGCATCACAGTGTGAACCACCGTTACCACAAGAAAGCACTTTGCCTTCTTGTTTAAATGAGTCAGCAATCAATTTTGCCGCAGCTTCGATCTGAGCGATATTATGATCATCACTCAAAAACTTGTTAAGAACGTCAGCAGCTTCGTTCAATTCACTTTTGATTAGGTCTTGGTACATAAGGCTTATCTCTTATATTTTTTGACGCAACTTGAAGTGCGTGAAATGAGAACTGAGGGTTTTCCCCTCTTTATTACTGAGTTTACCCACAAACATGAAATAGTGTCGATACTTAAGCCAAAAGATTGCTACCAAAATTAATATCTCACTGCAGAACCGTCCAATTATTCACCACCAACCTCTCACAATTAGAATTTTAACTCTATTGAGATCACTTTTTACCCAATTTAGAGTTTTACAAATATTTAATATTTTGTTTACACTTAACTGGTTAGACCTCTTACCTAAAATCATAACGATAAGTGATCTCTGAAAAGGAAATCGATCATGAACATATTGCTCTCCCTACTTGCCATGACAACCATCTTTGGTGTCTGCCTTTACCATAGAGTTAGTCTGGTACGTGCTTTAATCGTATTAACCGGTTCAATGGTTGTACTGACATTGTTTGGCGGCGTAGCTGTCACTGGCTGGCTTTGTTACCTCTTGGCCGTTGCAATGCTTGCTGTACCTGCAATTCGTCAAACCATCATCAGCCAAAAAGCACTTTCTTTGTTTAAGAAAGTACTCCCTGCAATGTCACAGACAGAAAAAGAAGCATTGGAAGCGGGTACCGTATGGTGGGAAGCTGAGCTGTTCAAAGGCAAACCAGAATGGAAGAAACTTCAGGACATTGCTGACCCTAAGCTTTCTGAAGCTGAACAAGCCTTTTTAAACGGACCTGTAAATCAGGTTTGTGAAATGGTGAACGATTACCAGGTGACGCATGAGTTAGCGGATCTTCCACCAGAAGTATGGCAATTCCTAAAAGACCACAAGTTCTTTGCCATGATCATCAAAAAGAAATACGGCGGTTTAGAATTCTCAGCTTACGCTCAGTCTTTGGTTCTACAGAAGCTAACAGGTGTTTCGAGCGTATTATCATCGACAGTTGGCGTACCTAACTCACTAGGCCCTGGTGAGCTATTGCAGCACTACGGCACAGAAGATCAAAGAAACCATTACCTGCCACGCCTAGCTGAAGGTAAAGAGATCCCTTGTTTCGCACTGACCAGTCCAGAAGCAGGCTCAGACGCAGGCTCTATCCCAGATTATGGTGTGGTATGTAAGGGTGAATGGGAAGGTGAAGAAGTATTGGGCATGCGCCTAACTTGGAACAAGCGTTACATCACTCTCGCGCCTGTCGCGACTGTTTTGGGATTAGCCTTTAAACTTCGCGACCCGGATGGTCTGCTTGGCGATCAAAAAGACCTTGGTATCACCTGTGCGCTTATCCCAACTGATTTAAAAGGTGTTGAGATTGGCAATCGCCATTTCCCACTCAATGTTCCATTCCAAAACGGTCCAACTCAGGGCGACGACATCTTCGTACCAATCGATTTCATCATTGGTGGCCAGAAAATGGCAGGCCAAGGCTGGCGTATGCTGGTTGAATGTTTGTCGGTTGGTCGTGGTATCACGCTGCCTTCAAACTCAACGGGTGGTATCAAAACAGCCGCGCTTGCTACGGGTGCTTACGCTCGCATTCGTCGTCAGTTCAAACAACCAATTGGCCGTATGGAAGGGGTTGAAGAGCCACTAGCACGCCTAGCGGGTAATGCTTACGTGATGGATGCAGCGAGTAACCTAACCGTTGCAGGTATCGACCTTGGCGAAAAACCTTCAGTTATCTCTGCCATCGTTAAGTACCACTGTACTCACCGTGGCCAACGCAGCATCATCGATGCGATGGATATCGTCGGTGGTAAAGGCATTTGCTTAGGTCCATCAAACTTCTTAGCGCGTGGCTACCAAGGTTCGCCAATCGCGATTACCGTTGAAGGGGCAAACATCCTGACTCGTTCAATGATCATCTACGGTCAAGGCGCGATTCGTTGTCACCCTTATGTTCTAAACGAAATGGAAGCGGCTTATTCTGAAAGCAGCGATGCTCTTGATAAGTTTGATTCTGCGTTAGCTGGCCACGTTAGCTTTACACTCAGTAACCTCGTTCGCAGTTTGTGGTTTGGTTTAACCGACGGTCGTGGTTCTGATACGCCAACTCCAGTTAATAAAACTGACAAACAAACACAGCGCTACTACCAAAAATTGAACCGCTACAGCGCTAACCTAGCGCTACTGTCTGATATTTCAATGGCAGTACTAGGTGGTTCTTTGAAACGTAGAGAGCGTCTTTCTGCAAGACTGGGCGATATCCTGAGTCAACTCTACTTAGGGTCTGCAACACTTAAGCGTTTTGAAAGTGAAGGCAGCCACGCTGAGGATCTACCGCTAGTACATTGGGGTATGCAAGATAGCTTACGTCAAACTGAAGTCGCGATTGATGAGTTCCTAGCGAACTTCCCTAACCCGGTAATTGGACGCCTACTTCGTGTTGTACTGATGCCATTTGGTCGTATTCGTCGTGCACCCAATGACAAACTGGATAGCCAAGTAGCAAGCATACTACAGACACCAAGTGAAACTCGTTCACGTATTGGCCGCGGTCAATACTTAGAAGCAACGGAATACAACCCTGTTGGTAAAATAGAAAAAGCACTAGAAGTGATTCTTCAAGCAGAGCCTTTATTCGACAAAGTCTGCAAAGAGACGCATCAAAAACGCGCTTTCTTAAGACTCGATCTTGTTGCTCAATTAGGACTTGAGAAAGGTATTTTAAATGAGCAAGAAGCTGCGTTGCTTGTTAGCGCTGAAGAACACCGACTATACACAATTAACGTTGACGACTTCGCACCAGAGGAACTCACAGCAAAGTCACAATACCCAGGTCAATCGATTGATAACGTGGCCTAGCCAAAGTATCAGTATGTAACTAAGCAACTCAGTTGCGAAACCAGATACACGAGATAGACCAGAAGCAAAAACGGGACTCATAGAGTCCCGTTTTTTTATATCACAATAAAGTAGTCGTAATGTTACATCCATGAGCGACTTACATCGATGAGCTCATTACATCTATGAGCTAGAGCGAACGCTGAATGACCTTGCCAGCGGCTACTCCTGTTTTATTTAGGAGCTCTTAGTTGCATCTCAGGTTGAGCTTGCTTCTTCGCGGTCACTTTACGAATCACAAACCAGATCAATAAACCCAAGAGAATTGCGACAACATTACCGATAGCGATGATGATCATACTGCGTTGTCGGTCATCTTCGCGTTTCTGAAGAATCATCAACTCTGTCGCAATACGTTTTTTCTCAGCTAGCGCTTCTTCTTGAAGACGTCTTGACTCCGCTAAATCGATATCTTCAACAACGCTGTATGATTGTTCTGTAATTGGGAAGATCAGTGGACGTTGACTTGAAGCATCGGTGGCGTAAACCATCCCTGACCAACTATAAATCCCCAAATCACCATTGTAAGGCACCTCTAAAGGCACTTTCATCGCATCGACTTCAGCTTGCCCTTGCTTATACGTTACATACTCATCAGGGGCTTTGTGTTCAACATGAACGGCTAATGAGCTTGGGGCTATCATGCCCGGCTCACCTGATACGACTATCGTATGAGGCAGCCCTTCTTTGCGAGACTGAATAAATGTTGTGGTGAGCGGTGTTGGATAGACCAATACCTCTTGCTCTTGCGCTCGAAGAAACACACCATTGCCAGAAGTAATACGCGCACGGTATTTACCCGGCTCAATATCAATCGGTAACGACACAGTAAAAACGCCATCTCCGGCTTGCTCATCAAGACCACTGCCATCGTCGGCAAATTCGCCCATCACAACTGGAATTGGCCGCGCCTCTCTCACTAAAGACTCTTCATTTTCAACGAACTTAGTAAACGTAACTTTAAGCTTTACGCGATCTAAAAAATCGCGCAACACTAAAGGTTTGCCGTCTGATGTCAAACGAGCCGTAAATTTAATATTTTCGGTTTGATACAGTTTGTCTGGGAAGTCATTGGCATCTAAAACAAGGTGAGACAATAGCTTGATGTTGTTCTTAGGTGAGACCTTACCAACCGCTTGCCAAGGGCCCGGCATCGGTTTGTCGATAGATATGATGTCCATTGATGATTCTTCGTACCAACGGACATTATCGGCATTGCGCCAAGCGTAGTACTTCTTGCCATCAGGGCGAACCAAAACGACGGGTTTAGAGTTATCGGCTCGATAAATCACAAAGGTGACTTGTTCAATACTGGGATCAACACGAAAGCGATTGTCCAATAAACTCATTACGGATTCCGTTGCCGCATGCAAGCTAAAGCTTAACAGCAATAAGTAACCGGTAGCCAATACCCTTAACATACTTTCTCCCTACTGACGCCAGAGGCAGCTTCCGCTTTTCTCGACGAGATCTAAACGACTTTGATGCGCTTCTACTTCATCGGCCGTAGCTCGTAAAACCTTTAGGGATTTTCGACCACTTTCTGCTCTTCGGATACTTTCTGCACCACCATCTTGTTGGCCAGCGTTAAATTGCAGCGAAGTTTGTCCACCTGTCATCAATAAATAGACGTCAGCTAGAATCTCCGCATCGAGTAAAGCGCCGTGGAGAGTACGGTGTGAGTTATCAATACCATAACGATCACATAAGATATCTAGGTTGTTTCTTTTACCCGGGAATATCTTTTTCGCCATCGCCAAGGTATCGGTAACTTTGCAGTAGTCATCCGTTTTACCAATCGCAGGGTTAAGCTTCTCAAACTCATAGTCCATAAAACCCGTATCGAAGGGCGCATTGTGAGCCACCAGCTCAGCACCTTTGATAAAGTCGAGAAACTCTTTGTGAATATCTTGATACTCAGGCTTATCTACCAAGAACTCATCAGTAATACCGTGAACGCCAATCGCCTCTTCTTGAATGGCACGATCGGGTTTGATGTAGACGTGAAAATGACGCCCGGTCAATCTACGGTTGATGATCTCGACGGCACCGATTTCTACGATGCGATGACCCATATAGTGAGGACCACCTTCCGTATTCATACCGGTTGTTTCGGTATCGAGTACAATGATGCGTTTGTTTTCTGCGTTCGCCCCATTTTCTGATTTGGAGTTCGCTGCTGCGTCAACGCTTTGTTCTGGAGTGCTACTGGTATTCATAAGGATATCTGTGTCAGACTATGCCGATAATGTGCTTGAGGTAATAGTATCAAATCATGACGAAACAAGTTGAAATTTTCACTGATGGTTCTTGTTTAGGCAATCCAGGTCCCGGTGGCTATGGCATCGTACTTCGCTATAAAAAAGTCGAAAAGACACTCGCAGAAGGCTTCACACTGACGACCAACAATCGAATGGAAATGCTCGCCGCAGTCATTGCGCTTCAAGCACTCAAAGAACCCTGCTCTGTGATTCTGACAACAGACAGCCAATACGTACGTCAGGGCATCACCCAGTGGATCCATAACTGGAAAAAGCGTGATTGGAAAACAGCAGATAAGAAGCCAGTTAAGAACGCCGACCTTTGGCAAAGGCTAGATAAAGAGACCGCGCGTCATAGCGTTGATTGGCGTTGGGTAAAAGGACACGCAGGACACAGAGAGAACGAAATGTGTGATGACCTAGCGAGAACCGCTGCTGAGAACCCAACTCAAGAAGATACGGGCTACCAACCAAGCTAATTGATAATTTCTTAGCCTAATTAATAGATGAAAGCCGACGACTAGTCGGCTTTTTCTGTTTTTAGCGGATATGAAGCCTTGTTTGAATGCTGCGTGGGACGGCTATTGGTTCTAAAGCTTGCTCCAACCGGAGAAAAGCGTCGTTTAAGGTGCCAATGAGGCTTAATCGGTTTGAGCGGATAAGTACGCTTACGAGCAACAATAAAATATTGGCTTCCCGCAAAGGATGCACAGCCACCCAAGCTGTTCTCTAACCAAGTCCACATCGCCTGATATTTACTCATCGGAAACAACGCATAGGTATCGCAGTGAATCACTTCATAATTCAACACACCTAACCAATCTTTCACACGATTTGGCGTATACATACGACCACTCCAAGGCAAACTGTTCTTACGCCAAGGCAGTAAACTTGCGAGTCCGGTAATACTAAACGGATTAAAGCCAGTAATGATGATATAGCCATCATCCATCATCACTCGATCAACCTCTCTCAATAATCGGTGAGGGTCGTTGCTATAATCTAATTGATGACTGAGCACCACAACATCAAAGCTTTTCTCTAAAAAGGGTAAATTATAGCCATCCGCTATCACATTATGTAATGGGTTCTGGATATCTAGGTTTACTTGATGTTGAATGTTGCATGTGCAGCTAGAAATCTCACTACTGAGGCCGCCAAGCTTGAGCATATGGTAGCCAAATAGCTTTGGACACCACTCATCGAGTCGAGTTTGAATAGATTCTCTCAACCAGTCCCCATTGTGCAACTGTGCCCAAGTGTAAGGACATTCAAACTTTTTTCTGCTACGTGCTGGCTTCATCAATAATCTGTCTCACTTATTCTGTCTCACTAAAAGTGACTGGAGAACCAATAATGTTACATATCAAAAGCATACCTGCATTTAACGACAATTACATCTGGCTGATTCAAAATAGCGATCGCCGTTGTGCTGTCGTCGACCCTGGTGATGCTGCTCCAGTATTAGAGTACTTAGCACACCATGAGCTAACTTTAGATGCAATCTTGATTACACACCACCACCATGATCACATTGGTGGCGTTCCAGAGTTAGTCAGACAATTCCCAAGCGTAGACGTCGTTGGTCCTAGAAATGAGCCAATTCCAACCCTGACTCACCCAGTCGATGACGGTGACCAGTTGGAACTGTTTGGTGAGGTGTTCCTAGTGCTTGGGCTAAGTGGCCATACTGCGGGGCACATTGGTTATGTAGGTGATGCAAAACTATTTTGTGGTGATGTGCTGTTTTCAGCTGGCTGCGGCCGAATCATGGAAGGCACACCACAACAGATGTTTGATGCACTGAACAAGATCACGGCGCTCCCTCAAGAAACTGAAGTCTATTGTGCACACGAATACACTGCCGCCAATATCGCTTTCGCACTAGCTGTTGAGCCTGATAACCAACATTTGCAGCAATATCGCGACCAAGTGAACCGACTGCGTGCGCAAAATAAGTCGACCATCCCCACAAATTTGAGACAAGAGAAGTTCGTTAACCCTTTCTTGCGTTACACCGAGCCAAGTGTAATCAAATCAGTCTCTAACCGCACCGAAAACACCGATCCTCTGTCAGTGTTCACCGCTTTACGTACGTGGAAGAACGAATTTTAACAAATACAGACTTGTCACTCATAGGGGGTGGCAAGTATTATCATCGGCCGTTTATTAAAAAGGCTGTAACATGCGAGTTAAGTACAGCTGGGCTTTGGTACTACTACTTTCTGGTTGCCAATTAACTCAGTCAGAGAATCCAGACCAAGCTTCCGAGCAAACCAACACATCTCCTACTAAAGAAGTTTCTCAAGCGAACGTTTCATCAGAAGCGACCAAAGAAGAACCCAAAGTTGAAGCACCTGTCGTTACTCCACAAACACAACAAGATGTTTGGAAACGTATTGCGATGCAACTTGAAATGGAAGTACCAGACCAAAAGAAGGTCGATTACTACCGAACTTGGTATCTAAAGCACCCTAGTCATCTAAAGACCGTCTCACAACGTGCTGAACCCTTCCTTTATCTGATCACAACTAAGATTGAAGAAAAAGGCCTACCACTAGAATTGGCATTGTTGCCAGTTGTAGAAAGTTCTTTCGATGCGTTTGCCTACTCTCATGGCAGCGCTGCAGGTCTATGGCAATTTATTTCTGGCACAGGCAAAGATTACGGACTAGAACAGAACTTCTGGTACGACGGTCGTCGTGATGTCGCCGCTTCTACCGACGCTGCATTGGATTTCCTATCAGACCTCAACAGACGTTTCGATGGCGATTGGAACCATGCCATTGCTGCCTATAACAGTGGCGGTGGTCGTGTAAGCAGTGCTATCCGCAAGAACAAGAAGCTAGGTAAGCCAATCGACTTCTTCTCTTTGGATTTACCAAAAGAGACCAGCAGCTACGTACCTAAGCTACTTGCACTCGCTGACGTCATTGCCAACCAAGAAAAGTATGGCATCGACATTCCTGCAATCCCTAACAAGCCGGTATTGACACTGGTTAACCCAGACGAACAACTTGATCTGGCGATTGCGGCAAACTACGCAGGCATTCCGGTAAAAGAGCTGCAAGGCTACAACCCCGCTTATAACCAGTGGGCGACGGCGTCAGAAAAACATCAGCAATTATTACTTCCTCTAAGCTCTGTTGAGAAGTTCAACAAAGAAGTGGCCGCCAATAAAGGCAAAGGCATGAAGTTGGTGCGTTATAAAGTGCAATCTGGCGATAGCATCAGCGTGCTGGCGAGTAAATACAACACCACCAGCAAAGTGATTCGCTCTGCAAACGGGATGAGCAACAACAATATCCGTATTGGTCAGCACCTACTTATCCCAACCTCAACCAAAGACGACAAAACGTACGCACTAAGCGCTTCAAACCGCCTAGCAAGCACACAGTCGAAGAGTCGAGGTCAATATAAGCTAAGCCATACGGTAAGAAGTGGTGACAGCTTATGGACGATTGCACGCGCAAATAAGGTATCTCACCAATCATTGGCTAAGTGGAATGGCATGGGACCACGCGACACACTACGTATTGGTCAAGAACTGGTCATTTGGAAGAATGGTTCAGACGGCGCCATCATCCGCACTATCTTTTATAACGTAAGATCGGGTGACACAGTCAGCGGTATTGCATCAAAGTTCAAAGTAAAAAGTGCAGATGTTGTAAAATGGAACACTTTGCAGAACAAAAAATACCTACAGCCAGGACAGAAACTGAAGCTGTATGTTGATGTAACTAAGGTAAGTGTATGAACCCGTCAAGTAACCCACTCGTCATGCTGTTGGATATTTTCCGAGCACCAACAGCTTGTTTCTTAGCGCTTTATCAGCGAAGTGCTTGGGGATGGCAACCCTACGTCGTATTAATACTCAGTCCATTTTTATTTTGGGGTGCCTATTTTTCGAATGTAGATTTTGCATGGTTAAGCGCAGAGTTGTCACAGCAACTTGCTCAAACGAACCCAGATCAATTGGCGTTACTTGACAGCAATACCCTACTCGCAAGTGAAATCATCAGCGATGTGTTTGGCCGAACGTTAACCATCGCTCTGTTGGCGTTCTGGTTTAACCTAGCAACCAAACCAAGCCAACATCAGCACAGTTACTGGCGATGGTTTGCAGCTTCATCTGTTGTGATGTTCCCGGCTGTATTAGGGGATGTGGCAAGCTACGCAAGCCTTATACTCAAGCACGGACATGTGATGAACTACGCGGCCGACTTGAACAGCTTAAACGGCTTAATCAAGTTACCGCTCACCAGTGACTGGTCGCAGTTTGCTAGCTCATTACCACTGTTGCTGCCATGGTACATTGTGCTGGGTTATGCCGCAGTATTGACGTGGACTGAGTTTGAACGCGGGCAAGCGCTTGTGATTTCAGGCTTACCATGGGTTGGCTACTACCTAATCTGGGCACTCTACATTTTAATCTTTTAAGTTGAAGAGATAAGGCTAGCGAAAACTCTCTAGCCTATTTGCTCCGTTAGATTACCCAACGTAACCACCGTGCGAATGGTTAAGCTCCAATAGCTAATAACTATTTAGCCTTAAAGGTCACTTGCATAGGGTTATGATCAGAAGCGTCCGTAATGGGCGCTTTTGCTTTTTCTACCTCTAAGCCACGATAAAACACATGGTCCAGCACTAAGCCCGTAATAAATTGGGTGCGGTTATCTGGCTCAAAGGCAACTTCCGTCAAACCAACCTTCTCCAACGCATCTTTCAATACAGCAAAGCGAGCTTCACTCCAGCTATTAAAGTCCCCAGCAAAAATAACAGGCCCACGATACTGTTGCAGATTGTCAGTTAAGCTCTTGAGCTGAGCCTCGTAATCTTCCGTACCAAAGGTAAAGTTCACGGCATGGATATTAATGACCGCCAGTTCTTCACCATTACTCAGCTGATAACGAGACCAGAGTGCCGATTTGGGCAATTGAAGCCAAGGTTCTTCATAAGTATAAGCACAAGCTTCGATCGGTAGATGCGTCGCTAGGTTAAGTACGCCTGCACTTTGTTCAAAAGCTTCAAATGCATTCACTCGAGTACTTCCCCACTGGCCACTCGTCACCCATTGACGAAGCCCTTCTGTCATACTCGCCTCTTGCAGTAACACTAGATCGCTTCCTGCCGACAGCTTATTCAGTTCACTCTGCCAATTACTGCGGTTTTGCTTGTAAATATTCCACACGGTGAGACTCAATCCGTCAGATACATCAATCGCCTTCGGTTTCGAGTTTTGATAGCAGCTATAGATATCATTACTGGTATTTTGAGAGGAAGTGATCAGGTTAGGTTTATTCGGGATCACGAAGATAAGATGAAAACTAGCAACAGCAAGTATTATCAAAACTGCGATAACCATGATGGTTTTCTTAAACATACAGCACCCTACCAGAAATGAAAAAGGAGCGATAAACGCTCCTTTTAAGGTAATAGTTTTTTTATACGGCGTCTTCGTCTTCTTCGCCAGTACGAATACGTACCACACGTTCAACATCAGTAATGAAGATCTTACCGTCGCCGATTTTACCAGTTTGAGCCGTTTCGATAATGGTATCAACACATTGGTCAGCCACTTCGTCGGTCACAACAATTTCCAATTTCACTTTAGGTAAAAAGTCGACCATGTACTCTGCGCCGCGGTATAGCTCAGTATGACCTTTCTGGCGTCCAAAGCCTTTAACTTCAGATACTGTCATACCCGTAATGCCCACTTCTGCAAGTGCTTCACGTACATCATCAAGCTTGAATGGCTTAATAATGGCTTCAATCTTTTTCATGTTCATCCCTTAAACTGTACGAATAGGTCATTATCGGTTAGCTATAGTAAACATTCAATGAAAAAAGCCAGAGCTTTAAAGCTCTGGCTCGAAATTTATCGTCTTGTTTAATCAGCGCTTTGAGAGGGTTTTACTTAAGGCTTGCGTAGTAAGCGGCTAGATTTGCGATGTCTTCATCACTCAGCATAGAAGCTTGAGCCTGCATTACAGCGGCCAAACCACCATTACGCTGTTTTGTTTTGTACGCATTGATTGATGAAACGATGTACTGTTCGTTTTGTCCTTTCAGGTTTGGGTAACCCGGAATCATAGCGATACCATCAGCACCATGACACGCCGCACAGATCGCTGCTTTAGCTTGACCTGCAGCAACATCACCCGCCAGAGCGTTACCACTCAATAGTCCGAATCCAAGAACTAATCCTAGTGTAATTTTCTTCATTGCATATTCCATTAATTATTTTTATTAAAGTGACGTCGAATTGTGACACAAACTTTTTCTACTTGCTCCAAAGCGCTTCACAATCTTGACCTTCGTAGTTCTTATCTACGAATAATCCTAAAACAGCGATCACTCGATCGCCATCCATTAATATGGGTGTTCTGCGTCTTAACCAACTGGGTACTTGGTATTCCTGAAACAGCTTCTTGAGCTTTCTGCTATGCCCGCGCCCGACAGGATGAGCCGAGAGCCCTTCAGGGTTAAAAATGACTCGTAGTGATTCGCTTGTGTTCGACAAGCTAAAGCTTTGCGAATCACAGTTATGAGTAACAGAATCACTCGGTAATGAGTTGATGTGGATCTCACCTAAACCATCAGGCAATAATAAATTCTCATCAATCAAGATTTCACTTACCCAGTTCGACAAATCTTTGGTGTCTTGTACCAAATAGAGCTGATTATTAAAGCGCCTAATCTCAACATCATTCAACACCAGCTTAGGATTGGCATCTGCCTGAGCACAAGCCACTTCATCCCAAATAAGTTTTAGCTGCTTTTGGCTTGGCATCGATTGATTACAATGGCTGACCCACATTCTGATCAAACGTGCTCGTAACAAATCAGAATGCTGAGATAACGCCTCAATGCTTAAGCTCTGGCTATCTCCCAAAGCTTGCTGGAAGTGTGATTCAAGCAACTCATCGAGCAGTAACTCTTGCTCTGCGCAAAGCTGAGCACTGCGGCTTACCGACTCGCGAAAACTAGGCCAGCGCTCAGTCAGCGTTGGCGTTACTTGATGGCGAATGAAATTCCGGTCAAAACGCAGATTCTGATTACTCTCATCTTCGACCCAAGTTAAGCCCATATCGCGCGCAGATTCTTCTATATCCGCTCGAGTCACTGACAGCAAAGGCCTCACAATAAACGCTTCGCCAAACGACATCACTTTCGCCATTGAAGAGAGTCCTTTCGGACCACTACCACGTTTTAACGCCAGCAAGAAAGTCTCAAGTTGGTCGTCAATGTGTTGGCCTGTAACAAGCACATCGGCCTGTCTGATGTGCTGCTGAAAAGCTTGGTATCGAGCATCTCGAGCAAGCTTTTCAACGCTCTCACCACAGTTGATACCCAACGAGACCTTTTCTACTGCTAACGAAACCGACAAAGCATCACACCATGTTTGGCATTGTTCTACCCAGTGGTCGGCGTTTTCGCTTAGGCCATGATGAACATGTACCGCACGACACTCAATGCCATGCGTTTGCGCGTACTGCGCCGCTAACTCTAACAAAACTCGAGAATCAACACCGCCACTGAAAGCCACAACCAATCGACTAGGCTTGAGTGCGCTTTGATGAAGTACCGATGTGAAGGTTTCGATTAAGTGAGTCATGAGCGAGTGAACCATGAGAGTAGGTTTGAAGGGGGAATGTTCTAATAATAAAAAAGGGCTGGCACTGAGTCCAACCCTTTCATCATCTTGTTACTTTAAGCTGCCTCATTTCAAGGCACGCTTATCAGCAGTAACCGTAGCTCATTAGGCGTTGGTAACGACGCTCAAGAAGCGATTCGTTGTCAAACTGCTCTAACTCTTCTAGCTGTTTAACTAGCATGTCTTTCATGTTCTGAGCCGTTTGTACTGGATCGCGGTGCGCGCCACCTAGAGGCTCAGGAATGATTTCGTCGATAAGCTCTAGCTCTTTCAGGCGAGGAGCAACTAAGCCCATCGCTTCTGCAGCTTGTGGCGCTTTATCTGAATCACGCCACAAGATTGAAGCACAACCTTCTGGAGATATTACTGAGTACGTAGAGTACTGGAGCATGTTCACGTAGTCGCCAACACCAATCGCTAGTGCACCACCTGAACCGCCTTCACCCACAACGTTACAGATAACTGGCACAGATAGGCCAGCCATAACTTTAAGGTTCTTTGCGATAGCTTCAGATTGACCACGTTCTTCAGCACCAACACCAGGGTATGCACCCGCTGTGTCGATGAAAGTAATGATTGGCATGTTGAAACGCTCTGCCGTTTCCATTAAGCGAAGTGCCTTACGGTAACCTTCTGGCTTTGGCATACCAAAGTTACGAATCACTTTTTCTTTAGTCTCACGACCTTTCTGGTGACCAATAACCATAACAGGACGACCATTTAGACGAGCCATACCACCCACAATTGCTTTGTCGTCAGCGAAAGCGCGATCGCCCGCCATCTCTTCAAATTCTGTGAAGGCATGCTCCAGGTAATCTTTGGTGTACGGACGTTGCGGGTGACGAGCAAGTTGAGCTACTTGCCATGCACCTAGGTCACTAAAGATTTTCTGTTTAAGCTCTAAGCTTTTTTTCTCTAGTTGTTCAATTTCTTTGTCTAGATCTACCGCTGTGTCACCACCGTGACGTGAAACGTCACGTAGCGCTTCGATTTTTGCTTCAAGTTCAGCGATAGGCTTTTCAAATTCTAGAAAGTTCAGGCTCATCTATGAATCCTTGTTGATTCAGCTCCACAATCATGGAGCTAAATTTTAGTTAAATTCGAGTTCTACTTGGCTATTTCCAAGCAGCTGTTTTAATTCGTCTAGTAATGTATCACTTGGCGTCACACGCCATTCTGTGCCCAATGTTAACCGCGCTCTAGCGTCGGCACGCTGGTAGTATACATTGACTGGGACCGTTCCGGCTCTATAAGGTTCTAAGATTTGACTAAAGCGTTCAAAAAATTGACCATTAATTTGGGATTGGTCGATAGATATCGACACCCCACGAGCATATTTCTCACGGGCGCTTCCTAAGTCCATGACCTCGCGCGCGGACATTTTAAGCCCACCATTGAAATCATCAAAGCTGACCTGTCCAGAAACGACCACTATTTTATCTTTTTCGAGCAATTCAGCGTAGCGATCGAGCGCATCCGAGAACAACATCACTTCCATTCGCCCCGATCGGTCGTCGAGGGTCATCAAACCAATTCGAGTTCCGCGCTTCGTGGTCATTACCCTAGCAGCAATGACCAAACCTGCAATCGTTAAAGACTGATCACGACGCGTCGGCGTCGCATCTTTCAAGCGACAGCTGGTGTATTTCGCAAGTTCTTTAATGTAAGCATTCACCGGGTGACCCGTTAAATACAAACCTAACGTCTCACGCTCACCTTCAAGCCAAACCTTTTCAGGCCACTTCGGTACTTGGGTATACTTGTGTTCTACTTCTTCCGGAGCGTCGGTCAAAACACCAAACATATCCGATTGACCAAAAGCCTCAGCGTGGTGATGTTGGCTTGCCGCCTTAACCGCATCTTTCAATGAGGCCATCATCGCTGCTCGGTGAGGACCTAATCTATCTAAGGCGCCTGACAGAATCAACTTTTCGATAACACGCTTGTTCACTTTTTTCAGATCAAGTCGCGCACAGAAGTCGAACAAGTCTTTAAAGTAACCGCCTTTGTTACGCGCTTCGATAATGGCTTCAATTGGGCCTTCACCCACCCCTTTAATCGCACCGATGCCATAAACAATCGCGCCATCTTCATCCACATTAAAGCGGTATAAACCGGAGTTAATATCGGGCGGAAGAAGCTTGAGCTTCATACGGAAACATTCATCGACAAGGCCAATGACCTTCTCGGTGTTATCCATATCCGCGGTCATTACTGCCGCCATGAATTCCGCAGGGTAGTGCGTTTTGAGCCATAGCGTTTGATAAGAAACCAGTGCGTATGCAGCCGAGTGAGATTTGTTAAAGCCGTAGCCCGCAAACTTCTCTACCAAGTCAAAGATCTTCATGGACAGTTCGCCATCAACACCATTGGCTTCAGCACCTTCTTTGAAGGTACCACGCTGCTTTGCCATCTCTTCAGGCTTTTTCTTACCCATCGCACGACGCAGCATATCGGCTCCACCAAGCGTATAACCCGCAAGGATCTGAGCGATTTGCATTACCTGTTCTTGATACAGGATGATGCCGTAAGTCGGTTCTAGTGTTTCTTTTAACGATTCGTGTTGCCACGTTTCATCAGGGTAAGATACTGCCTCTCGTCCGTGTTTACGGTCGATAAAGTTATCTACCATGCCTGATTGCAGAGGGCCCGGACGGAACAAGGCCACCAATGCGATGATATCTTCAAAACAGTCGGGTTGCAGACGCTTGATCAGGTCTTTCATACCGCGTGATTCCAGTTGGAATACCGCCGTCGTTTCTGAATTCTGTAATAGGTTAAATGATGCTTGATCATCCAGAGGAATCGACTCGATACGAACCGGATCTTTCCCCTCTTTCGCTAAGCGAGGGTTTACTAGGCCTAGTGCCCAGTCAATGATCGTCAGTGTACGCAGCCCCAAGAAGTCAAACTTAACCAAGCCAGCAGTTTCTACGTCATTCTTATCGAATTGCGTTACTGGGAAGTTACCTTCCGCATCGGCATAGATAGGTGCAAAATCAGTAATCGTGGTCGGTGAGATTACAACACCACCTGCGTGTTTACCTGCGTTTCGCGTACAACCTTCTAGAATTCGACATTTATCAATCAGCTCACGAACTTCTTCATCACCATCATAGAGTTCAGGCAATGCAGGTTCAGCGAGGAATGCTTTCTCTAGCGTCATACCCGGATCAGGCGGAACCAGCTTAGATATTCGGTCAACAAAGCCAAATGGGTGGCCTAACACACGACCTACATCTCGAATTACCGCTTTTGCTGCCATGGTACCGAAGGTAATGATCTGAGAAACAGCATCACGACCGTACATCTCAGCTACGTGGTCAATAACTTGGTCACGTTTATCCATACAGAAATCGATATCGAAATCGGGCATAGATACACGTTCTGGGTTCAAGAAACGTTCGAACAGTAAGTCGTATTCAAGTGGGTCAAGATCGGTGATATCCAATGCGTAAGCCACCAAAGAACCGGCACCGGAACCACGACCAGGACCTACTGGCACGTCGTTATCTTTTGACCACTGGATGAACTCCATTACGATCAAGAAGTAACCTGGGAAACCCATGTTGTTGACAACTTCGAGCTCTATTTTTAGGCGGTCATCGTATTCAGGTCTGCGTTCAGCACGAACTTTCTCATCAGGAAATAGGAATGCTAAACGTCGCTCAAGGCCTTCTTCTGATTTCTTGATCAGGAAGTCTTCAATCGCTAAGCCTTCGGTCGGGAAGTTCGGCAAGAAGTATTCGCCCAATCGTACGGTTACATTACAACGCTTAGCAATTTCAACACTGTTTTCCAGAGCTTCGGGAATGTCTGAGAACAGCTCACACATCTCTTCTTCGCTACGTAGATACTGCTGTGGGCTGTAGTTTTTTGGTCGACGTGGATCAACCATGGTAAAGCCGTCGTGAATCGCCACACGGATTTCATGAGCGTCAAACAAGTCTTCAGAAATGAATACCACTTCGTTGGTCGCGACAACTGGCAGGTCTTCTTGCTCGGCGAGTTCCAGCGCAAAGTGCAGATAGGACTCTTCATCCGGACGTCCAGTACGGATCAGCTCCAGATAAAATCGGTCGGCAAAGTGTGTTTTGTAAAACTCGACACTACTTGCAACCAACTCTCGGTTGCCTTTCAGCAACGCCTTACCAATTTCACCTTCTTTCGCACCCGATAAAAGAATCAGGCCTTCGGCATGCTCAATCAGCCACTCTTTATCAATCACTGGCTGATGCTGTACGTGACCACGAAGGTAAGCTTTTGAAATCAATAACGTTAGGTTGTTATAACCCTTGTTACTCGTTGCAATAACGGTGAGTTTGGTCAATTCGTCGCCAAACTCAGGAGACTGCATCAGGAAGTCAGCACCAATAATTGGCTTAACCCCACACCCATGGGCTGTACCGTAGAATTTCACCAAACCACATAGGTTAGTAAAGTCGGTCAGTGCTAGAGCAGGCATACCCATCTCAGCAACTTTCTTAACCAGTGGTGGTACCTTTGATAGGCCATCCACCATAGAAAAGTCACTGTGTACGCGAAGGTGAACAAATTTTGGATCTGACATTATTTTTCCTGAGTTCTAGGCTTGAGCCTAGGATTACAACTGTGTGTATTCTATTTTTTTCTACTGCAAGTAGGCAACTTTATTCGATAGCCAGATCCAATCAACAGGAAGCCACTATCAATAGGAAGCCAGAGCAATATAAAGTTTAATCAATGCGCTCTAATCAATGCCAAGAACACGTTTTACTGGCTTAAAGCTTTTGCGGTAATGCTCAGTTACACCATGTTTTTCAATCGCTTCGAAATGCGCTTTGGTCGGGTAACCTTTATGTTGAGCAAAACCAAACTCTGGATGAAGTTTATCAAGTTCTTCCATCTCTTGGTCACGAACCACTTTAGCTATGATAGATGCCGCACTGATTTCAGCAACTCGCAAGTCCCCTTTCACAATCGCCAAACCATCCATCGGTAATTCTGGAACACGGTTACCGTCGATCAGAGCCATGTCTGGCTGAATGCTAAGCCCTGCAATGGCACGCTGCATCGCTACCATGGTTGCTTGTAAGATATTTAACTCATCAATTTCTTGTGGGGAACAACGACCCACCGACCATGCCAAGGCTTTCTCTTTAATTTCAGGAAGCAGCGCAAGGCGCTTTTTCTCAGACAGTTTTTTTGAGTCGTTTAAGCCTTCGATAGGGTTATTAGGATCGAGGATAACGGCCGCAGTCACGACATCACCGACTAGTGGACCACGACCCACTTCATCCACACCAGCAAACAACTGGTAACCTTGAGGGTATTCAAACGGAGGAAACTCTTTTTTCTCTTTTACTGCCATCATTATTCTCTTAGTGTTCTGTAAACAAGCGTTTTATGACTCAACAAATGGTCGGTTAATCAGTTTCAATACCGCGTTAGCCGCTTGTTTATCCGCGTCTTTACGGATCCAGTGATGCATTTCAGTAAAGCGTTCAATCAATGGCGCGTTGTCCGCTGAAAGCATCTTGTCGACCGATGGGAAAAGGTAATCTGGGTGACACTCTTCAAGAATGTGTTCTTTTACTATTTCTTCACCCGCTAGGATATTCGGTAACGAGACAAATTCTGTGATCGACAATTTCTTCACGATATAGCCAGTGAGCTTGTTGACCTTGTAGCCTACGACCATCGGACGCTTAAGCAACATACATTCAAGCGCAACGGTCCCAGAAGCTAATAGAACTGAGTCGGAAGCGGTAATCACGTTTCTCGCAGTATCTTCCACTAGTGTGAATTCCAACTCAGGTGCCGTCGCTTGCCATATCTCGATAAACTGTTTTTTACGCTGTTCATTAACCAACGCAACAACAAAGTTAATATCGGGATATTTCTGCTTAATACGCTGGCAGGTCTCGATAAATGGCTGAGCAATCAAACTCATTTCACCACCACGACTACCCGGCAATACCGCTAACCATTGCTTGTCTTGATCAAGACCTAAAAGCTCTCGAGCGTCTCGCTTACTCGGTTCCAAAGGAATCGAGTCTGCCAACGTGTGGCCAACGAACTCACAGGCAACGTTATATTTATCGTAGAACGCTTTTTCGAACGGTAGGAAAGCCAATACCAAGTCGGTTGCTTTATCGATTTTAAAGATACGCTTTGGACGCCAAGCCCATACTGAAGGACTCACGTAATGCACCGTTTTGATGCCAGCGTTCTTAAGATCTAACTCAAGTCTCAGGTTGAAGTCGGGCGCATCAATACCAACAAACACATCGGGTGGATTTTGAGTGAAATACTTCACCAGTTCCGCTTTCACTTTAAGTAAGCGAGGCAAACGTCCAAGTACTTCAACCAAGCCCATCACAGCAAGCTCTTCCATTTCGAAAAGAGACTCACAACCAAGGGCTTTCATTTTGGGGCCGCCAATACCGACGAATTCTGCATTTGGGTATTGTGATTTAATCGCTTTTATAAAGCCTTCACCCAGTGTGTCGCCAGAAAGTTCCCCAACAACGATACCCACACGCAGTGGTTCGTTCGAAACAAAATTCGAGGTGTTAGTTTGTGTATCTTGCTGTGCCATAGTTTTCCCTTCTCGCCTAAAGCAAAAAAGACCGCCTAATGAGTAGCGATCTTTTTGTTATACCAATCTGATTAAGTAATCATTGTCATACTTGCGCTGATTGGTACACAATCACATCAAGTATTAACGAATAATACCGCGCTCAGAGTTCTCTAGCATTTCTAGCATAGGAGTAACCGAAGTAAACTCTTTTGCCATTTCAACTAAAGCCGCTTTCGCTTCTTCAAGTGTTTTACCTGAACGGTATAACTCTTTGTACGCTTTCTGTAGTGCACGAATCTCTGGTTTCTCAAACCCGTTACGCTTCAAGCCAACAAGGTTCAAACCAAATGGCGCTGCGTGGTTACCTTGAGCAAGTACATAAGGGAGTACATCTTGAACAACCGCAGAACAACCGCCAATGTACGCATAAGCGCCAATTGAACAGAACGGGTGAATCGCAGACAGTGCCATTACGCCAGCGTAATCGCCAACCGTCACGTGACCGCCAAGGATAGCGTTGTTACCAATGTGAGTGTGGTTTCCAACGATTACATCATGCGCTACGTGAGCGTTTACACAAAGTAAGTTGTCGTCACCAATCACTGTAGTTGCTTTGTCTTGAGTCGTACCACGGTGGATTTGAACGGCTTCACGAATCACGTTGCGATCACCGATCACTACTGTTGTTGCTTCGCCGCCATACTTCTTGTCTTGGTTTTCTTCACCAATCACAGCGTGTGGGAAGATACGGTTTTCTTTACCAATGGTTGTGTGACCTTTAATCACAACGTGCGACATAATCTCTGTGTCGTCACCAATAGTCACAGTACCAGCAATGTAAGTGAAAGGCCCAACCGTCACGTTAGCACCGATAGTTACATCACCTTCGATTACTGCTGCCGGGTGAATTTTCGCTGTTTCATGAATCATATTAAAACTCTCTACGAGCACATTTAAGTTCAGCTGAACATACAACCACGCCGTCAACTTTAGCAACACCGTTAAACGATGCAATACCACGACGCTCTTTTAAGAACTCAACTTCGATAATCAGTTGGTCACCAGGTACCACTGGCTTACGGAATTTTGCTTTATCCACACTTGCAAAGTAGTAAAGCTCGTTACCAGAAGGGGCACCAAAAGATTTAAATGCAAGAAGACCTGTAGCTTGCGCCATTGCTTCTAAGATCAACACGCCTGGGAATACAGGAAGTTGAGGGAAGTGGCCAGTGAACTGAGGTTCGTTGACAGTGACATTCTTAATCGCAGTCAGTGTTTTTTCTTTTTCAAAGCTAGTCACACGATCAACCATTAAGAATGGGTAGCGATGAGGTAATAGTTCCTGAATTTCAGTAATGTTCATCGTTGTCTGTTCAGTAGTCAAAGTCGTATTCCTATGTATATTCTTTATTTAATTAGAAGGATTATAAACGAAAAAGACTCGCTGTACGCGAGCCTTTTATTAGAAATGCTGGAATTATGATTCCGCGCTCTTCTCGATAAGTTTTTCAACGGTTTTCAAACGCTTGTTCATTTCATCAATACGATGCACACGCGTTGCTGTTTTACGCCAATCTTTGTTTGGCTGTAAAGGAATACCCGAAGAGTACATGCCTTTCTCAGTGATGCTGCGCATTACCATCCCCATACCGGTGATTGTAACGCCGCCAACGATTTCAATATGACCATTAATCACACAACCGCCACCAATAATACAGTACCTACCTATCGTGGTACTGCCTGCGATGATAGTACCACCTGCAATAGCAGAACCATATCCGATGTGAACATTGTGAGCAATTTGAAGCTGGTTATCTAAGATAACGTTATCTTCAATGATTGTGTCATCTAATGCTCCACGGTCGATGGTTGTACACGCGCCAATTTCGACACGGTTACCAACGCGAACTGAACCGACTTGTGGGATCTTAACCCACTCACCTTTCTCGTTCGCATAACCAAAGCCATCAGAACCAATAACAGTGCTTGATTGAATCAAACACGCGTCGCCGATCACTACTTCATGGTAAACACTTACGTTAGCCCACAACTTAGAGCCTGTGCCAATACTTGCGTTTTTACCAATAAAACAACCAGCTCCGATGATCACATCATCACCAAGTACCACACCAGACTCAATCACAGCGTTCGCACCAATAGACACATTTTGTCCAATGGTTGCATCACCGGAGATTGAAGCTGAATCAGCAATAGCCGCTGCGGGTGCAGGAGTAGTATCAAGCGCTTGAGCAACTTTAGCAAAAGCAACGTAAGGGTCACTGACCACAATAACGTTGGTCTTACACAGTTCGCGTTCACTCTCTTTAACCATAATAGCGGATGCTTTACAGTCACCAAGATGCTTGCTGTACTTCACGTTCGAAAGGAACGTGATGTTACCTTCTTGCGCTTTATCCATAGGAGCAACTGCTGAAACGGTAACCGTACCGTCTCCATGTAGCTCTCCCCCAGTAATCGTTGCCAATTCGGCTAAAGTCAGATTCTTCATAAAACTTATTTCAGTGATTTAATTACTTGCTCAGAGATGTTGTATTCTGGCTTGCCATATTGCAGAGCTTGAATATCAACAATCATGTCGTAGCCTTCTTTCTCTGCAACTTTTGTTACAGCATCTTGAATCACTTTGAATAGCTTCTGCTTCTCTTGTGCTTCACGACGTTGGCTTGCTTTTTCTAGTGCTTGAGCTTTGATTTTGTACTTGCTGTCCAATTGACCAACTTCGATACGAAGTTTTTCAATTTCATCAGGACCTAGCAATTCGCCATCACGCTTAAGCTTTTCGATCTTGGTCTTAGCTTCAGCTTGGATGCTTTGAAGTTCAGCCGCTTTATCTTTGAACTCTTCCTGCATTTTTTGAAGAACAACTTCACGCTGAGGTAGAGCCTGGAATACTTGTGCAGTGTTTACATAACCCACTTTTTGCGCAGCTTCTGCAGCTGTTGCAAAGAAAGAAGAGCTAAGAACTACAAGGCCTAAACCTGCTGCTTTAATCATATTTTTCAAAATATTGTCCTTTAAATATTAGAAAGTTCTACCAATGGTAAATGTGAAGAATTCCTCATCATCACCTTCGTAAATTTTAACTGGTTTCGCTAGAGAGAAAACCAGTGGGCCCATCGGAGACATCCACTGAAGGGCTGCACCATAAGATGAACGGTAATTGGTTGGATCTGAGTAATCGTAGTAGTACTTACTACCATTGTCTGGGGCACCACGGTCTGTAAATTCGGTATCCCAAACACTTGCCATATCGAAGAAGACACTGGTACGAATCTGGCTGCGCGCTTCGTCAGAAGCAAACGGAGTTGGTACAATCAACTCTAAACTCGCCAAAGCGACTGCATTACCACCAACCGAATCGTCTGTTGCAGTATCATAAGTTGGATTGTTGCCTACACTATTTTCATATACCGCTTTAGGGCCCGCAGAGTTCGAACCAAAACCACGTAGCGTCGTAAAACCACCCGCGTAATAGTTCTCGTAGAATGGGAACAAGTTATCATTACCATCCGTTTGTCCATAACCGTTACCATAGCCTAATCGACCGCGCATCAATAGTGTAAATTCATGCTTTTTAGTCAACGGGATGTAATGTTTTACATCGTACTGCGCCTTAAAGTACTTAACGTCGGAGCCTGGTACCGTCATTTTATAGAAGGCACGTTGATGATTACCCTCGGTTGGGAAGAAACCACGATTAAGGTTGTTACGTGTCCAAGAGATATTGATATCGAAATCATCAGTTAGTATGTTTTCATCGCCAGCTTGATCGATACTCTCCGCAAACTGCTGAGCTTGTACATACGTAGGAACATTACCGATCTTGTTGTGCGTATAGCCAACACCAAATTCGATACGGTTCAGCTCATCCATAGGGAAGCCCCATGTTAAGCTAGTACCATAACTTTGGTTGGTATAGTCGACGATATCAGCTTCAGATGCTTCAAACTCGTTGTAGAAGATCTTACCGCCCAAACTTACACCATCAAGGTTCCAGTATGGGTCACGATAGTCCAAACTCACGTTCTTTTGGTAATCGTTCATCATGGCACTTACGCCAACACGGTTACCAGAACCAGCAAAGTTGTCTTGTTGTAGGCCAACTTGGAAGCTCACACCCGATTCAGTACCGTAGCCGACACCAAAGTTAATGCTACCTGAGTTTGCTTCTTTTACGTTGTAAACCAAATCGACTTGATCGTCACTACCAGGAACACGTACTGTTTGTACGTCAACCGTTTCGAAGAAACCTAACCGGTTAAGTCGGCTCTTACCAGTATCAATCGATCGAGAGTTAAGCCAGCTGCCTTCCATTTGACGCATTTCACGACGTAATACTTCATCTTTTGTCGAGTTATTGCCGGTGAATCGAATATCACGAACGTAGATACGGCTGCCCGCTTCTACATTAATAACCAATGACACTTCTTTAGTCTCATCGTCAAATTCAGGAATAGTACGCACTTGTGGGTACGCATAACCAGATTCACCAAGAATACGTTTTACACCCTCTTCTAGTGACGTCACAGAAGAGCCGTTGTACGTATCGCCGTCTTCAAATGGTACTAATGCTTCAAAATCAGCCTCACGGCCAATCAGCTCACCACGAAATGCGACATCTTTAACGGTGTAGGCTTCTCCTTCATCAATACCAAGCGTGATGTAAACGCCTTTCTTATCTGGAGAGATCGCTACTTGTGTAGAATCCACCTTAAATTTAAGGTAACCACGATCAAGATAGTACGATTTCAACGCCTCAATATCGCCAGCTAGCACTTGCTTCTGGTATTTTTCATCCGCAAGGAAATTCCACCATGCAACATCAACATTCAAGTTGAAACGGCTTAGTAGATCAGCGTCAGAGAAAACTTCATTACCGATAAAGTTGATTTGTTGAATCTTAGCGGATACGCCTTCAGTAAATACAAACTTAAGGTCAGAACGGTTACGTGGCAAAGGCGTTACAACCGCTTTTACTGTCGCGTTGTACTTACCAACACTGTAGTAAAAATCTTCAAGGCCTTTTTCTATGTTACTCAGCGTTGTGCGGTCAAGGGCTTCACCTTCACGAACACCAGATGCATCTAGGTTCTGCTGAAGTTGCTCTTCTTTGATCGCTTTGTTCCCTGAGAATGAAATGCTTGCGATGGTCGGTCGTTCTTTTACTTGAACAACTAAAACACCTTCATCGCGAAGGACCTTAACATCCTCAAAGTTACCTGAAGCATACAGTGCACGAATGATCTCAGATACATCGCTTTCATCCACTTCATCGCCAATACGCACTGGCATTTTCAGTAGAGCTGCACCAAGTGCAACACGCTGTAAACCTTCGATCTTGATATCTTGAACTACAAAGTTTTGTGCTCCGTTCGCAGCCACACTAGTGGCCAATAGACTTGCGAACAGAATTTGCTTAATCGCCATACTTATTCTAATTATTCCTTGCTACTACCAATGCCTGTGAGAAACCATTCACAGACGAGTAAAATCATTAAATATTGCCAGAGCCATCAAAGAGAAGAGGATTGCTCCTCCCACTCTGTATCCCATTTCCTGAATTTTTTCAGGAACCGGTTTACGAGTTATGGCCTCAATAGCGAAAAAGAGCAAATGTCCGCCATCAAGCATAGGCAGCGGAACCAAATTAATAATACCCAAATTGACACTAATCAGAGCTAAAAAGCCTAAGAAGTAAACCAAACCGTAATCGGCGGTTGTACCTGCACCTTTAGCAATTGAAATCGGGCCACTCAAGTTGTTTAAGCCGACATCACCAACGATGAGCTTCTTGAGCATTGTCAGCGTCAAACCAATGATTTGACCTGTTTTATCAAATGCTTTTCCTACAGACTCAATTACACCAAATTGTAACTCAAAGCGATAATCTTCTGGCCATTCTGCGACTTCTGGAGCAATACCCGCATAGCCGATTATAGAACCATCAGAAAGCTCTCGACTTTTGGGCGTCATAGATAACGACTGCTCAGAACCATTGCGAAGTACCATAAGGCTCATGGATTTCATCGGGTTCGAGCGAATTAACTCAACAACCGACGGCCACTGTTCAATTGGCTGCCCATTAATCTCAACAATTTTGTCGCCGGCTTCTAGCCCCGCAGAGTATGCAGCGCCATCATCAATGACTTGAGCAAGCACTGTTGATATCTCTGGAGAATACGGTCTAAAACCAAGCGTTGTCATTGCAGACTCAGTTTCTGGGTTGAACGACCAGTCTGAAATATCCAATGTCATCTGTTGCTCAAAACCAATATCGTCTTGAGAAGAAACCGTTACGGTCATGGACTGATCACCAATATGTGATATCAAACCCATATTAACTGATTCCCAATCTGCGGTTTTGATTCCTGAAATAGATTTAAGTTCCATTCCAGTTTCAATTCCGGCTTGTGCAACAATAGATTGAGGGGTCACTTCACCTATCACCGGTTTAACCGCTGGTACACCGATCAAAAAAACCAACCAATACGCAAACACTGCAAAGATAAAGTTAAATGCTGGGCCTGCACCCACTATCGCCGTACGTTTCCACAATGGCTTCTTGTCAAAAGCGTATTGCTGTTCTTCTTCAGAAAGGTCGTCAACACGCCCATCGAGCATCTTAACGTAGCCGCCCAGCGGAATCACTGACAAGCTGTATTCAGTACCATCACGGCCGATCTTACTCCAGATTGATTTACCAAAACCAATCGAGAATTTTTCTACTTTCACACCACAACGACGAGCAACCCAGAAGTGTCCAAATTCATGAACAGCGACCAGAATGCCAAGCGCTACAATAAAAGATGCGAAGTTCCACAGAATTCCACTCATGCTAGCTGCTCTTTAATAAATTGAATGGCTATTTGACGAGACATATTATCGAGCTCAAGAAGGCTTTCCAAGCTATCTAAGCCCTCAGAGTTATATTGTTCACATACTTTGCTCATAACATGCTCGTTAATGATAGCAATATCGGTAAACTTCACTTGATTGTTCAAGAAAGCATCGACTGCAATTTCGTTTGCCGCATTAATTGCTGTTGTCGCATGCTGACCTAAGTAGCACGCTTCGATCGCTAATCTCAAGCATGGGTAACGAGTTAAATCAGGCTCTAAGAATGTCAGTTCGCCAACCTTAGTAAAGTCCAACGGCTTCACACCCGCTTCAGTACGGTCAGGGTAAGACATGGTCAAAGCAATTGGCGTCGCCATATCAGGTTCACCCATTTGAGCCAGTACCGAGCCATCTTTGTACTGAACCATAGAATGAATCACAGACTGAGGGTGGATAATAACTTTGAGTTGCTCTTTAGAGGCATTAAATAACCACTTAGCTTCAATGTACTCTAAGCCTTTATTCATCATCGTTGCTGAATCAACAGAGATCTTAGGTCCCATTGACCAGTTAGGGTGTGCAATAGCACGCTCAGGAGTGACGGATTCAAGCTCTGCAACATCGGTATAACGGAAAGGGCCGCCAGAACCCGTCAAGAGAATATGGTTGATACCGTTCTCTTCCAGATTACAACGACCTAGATTGGTTTGTACATTTTGCGGTAGGCATTGAAAGATAGCATTGTGTTCACTATCGACAGGAAGTAGCTCAGCACCATATTTTTCGACTGCGTCGATGAACAACTGCCCTGACATCACTAAGGCTTCTTTGTTAGCCAGTAAGATACGCTTGCCCGCTTTAACTGCTGACATAGTAGGAAGCAGGCCTGCCGCTCCAACAATCGCAGCCATCACAGTATCGACTTCTTTTAAAGAAGCGACCTGACACACCCCTTCAGGGCCAGATAGCACCTCTGTTTTAGGATGACTGGCAGACAAAATTTCAGCTAATCGAGACGCTGCATCTGGGCACGCCATAGCTACGTAGCTAGGGTTCCACTTTTCAACTAACGCCAACATCTTGTCGACATTCGAACCTGCTGCTAGTGCGACAACTGAATAGAGCGTCGGGTTTTTCTCGACCACTTTCAGTGTACTTGCACCGATAGAGCCTGTAGCACCAAGGATAGTTAGATTTCGCATCGCATATGACCGTAGAAATGTAATAAAGGGCAGAATCACTGCCCTTTTTATTAGAATGCTAAATAAAGCAGAGCAAAGACAGGGAATGCAGCCGTTAAGCTATCTATTCTATCAAGTATACCACCATGACCAGGAATCAGATTACTGCTGTCTTTGACCCCGGAAACACGCTTAAACATGCTTTCAACAAGGTCACCAAGAACAGAGATAACAACCGTCACTAGGGTGATAACAATCATGTGAAGAGGACTGGTAAACTGGATATCAAACAAATCAGCAAAGATCCAAGCCACGATCACCGCGGTAATAATACCGCCAATAAGACCTTCAATCGTCTTATTTGGGCTTACCGCTGGCGCCATTTTACGCTTACCAAAGCTCTTACCTGAAAAGTATGCGCCGCTATCTGCGGCCCACACGAGCAAGCAAACAAACATCACTAGCTTTGCACCATGATAAGGATCCGCATCGATACCGTTAGCGCGCAAAATCACCACACTCCAAAAGAATGGCAGCAGAGTAAGTAGCCCAAAGCCGTGTCTAAGAATAGAAGAGTCTTTCCATGCAGGCATAGACTTAGGATAAGTCACCGCCATACCACTCGCTATCACCCACCAAATCGAACCAATACTCAGAATGGCATAGTGAGCACTAGAAAGGTGATTAAGGCTAAATGCATCAAAAGGGATAAAAGCAAAACTGGCAGCACTCACCACAACCGTTGGAATCAACGCTAAGTAACGCGATTTGCTTTCAACAAACTGAGTCCACTCCCAAAAGCCCAATAACGTAATTACCGCTAATGAAAGTATAAATGTGGGAAGTGATAACTCGAAAATACCTAGAATAACTAGGGGAGCCAAAATCAACGCCGTAATAATTCGTTGTTTCAAACCAAAAAATCCTTATTAACTGTCCATCAGAGCTTTAATCTGCTCACCCGTGCATCCAAAACGACGCTCACGGTTTACAAACCAAGTCACAGCTTCGACTAAGCTGTCTTCATTAAAGTCTGGCCAGAATTGTTCAGTGAAATACATTTCAGCGTAAGCCAATTGCCAAAGCATAAAGTTGCTAATGCGACATTCACCACTGGTGCGAATCAGCAGATCAACTTCAGGAATATCAGACATTGTTAGGTGCTGTGTAATCATAGCTTCATCAATGTCTTCTACATTAATATCACCAGACTTTACCTGTTGAGCAATAGAGGTCATTGCTTGCTGAATATCCCATTTACCGCCGTAGTTAGCCGCAATATTGATAACCATACCGGTATTAGCGCTAGTCAAAGCTTCTGCTTCTTCTATCTTCTTTTGTAGTCGATCATTAAAACGACTTTTATCACCAATAACACGAAGTTGTAGATTATTTTTATGAAGCTTTTTTACTTCACTAGAAAGGACTGAGATAAACAGTTCCATCAAAATACCGACTTCTTCTTCTGGTCGACGCCAGTTCTCGCTGCTAAATGCAAAAAGTGTAACAGCTTTAATGCCAAGTCTGGCAGCAGAAGAGATGGTTTTTCGAACGGCTTGAACACCGTTTTTATGGCCAAAGACGCGAGGCTTGCCCTGAGCTTTTGCCCAGCGGCCATTACCATCCATAATGATAGCAATGTGTTTAGGAAGAGAGTCTGTGAACGCTTGAGAATTATGCATAAAAGAGTGAATCAAATTCTAATAGTCGAACAGAGTAGCATAAAAAAACGCTGAACAGTGAGTACAGCGTTTTTCCAGTAAGTAAAGAATATGGGAAATTAAACTTCCATCAACTCTTTTTCTTTCGTAGCTAGAACTTCATCTACGTTCTTAACAGCAACGTCAGTTAGCTTTTGAATTTCGTCTTGTGCTTTACGATCTTCATCTTCAGAAATTTCTTTGTCTTTCAGAAGTGCTTTAAGATCGCCATTCGCGTCACGACGGATGTTGCGGATAGCAACACGGCCACCTTCAGCTTCGCCACGAACGATTTTAACTAGGTCTTTACGACGCTCTTCCGTTAGCGGTGGAAGTGGAACACGGATAACTGTACCAGCAGACATAGGGTTTAGGCCTAGGTCAGACGACATGATTGCTTTTTCAACAAGAGGCGTCAGTGTTTTATCAAATACAGTGATCGCTAGAGTACGTGCGTCTTCAGCAATAACGTTAGCAACTTGAGTCAAAGGCGTTGGTGCACCGTAGTACTCAACAGTCAGACCAGAAAGTAGGCTCGGGTGTGCACGACCTGTACGAATCTTTTGCAGGCTGTTTTTTAGTGCATCAACACTTTTTACCATGCGCTCTTGAGCGTCTTTTTTGATTTCGTTAATCACAATTTCACCTTGATTATGTTCTTTCTTCAAGAAAGCTTTTTATTTGGAGTGATAAGGATAAGCTTACCAAAGTGTAAACCTCAGTAAGCCCGAAAAATTAGTCAGCATCGCTGATTAATGTACCTTCAGTTTCACCCATAACCACGCGGCGTAGTGCGCCTGGTTTATTCATGTTAAATACACGGATTGGCATTTTGTGATCACGTGCTAGCGTAAATGCAGCCAAATCCATTACTTTCAATTCTTTCTCAAGAATCGTGTTGTAAGACAAAGTATCATACAGCTCTGCGTCTGGGTTTGCTACTGGGTCAGCAGTAAATACACCATCTACTTTCGTCGCTTTTAGAACTACGTCAGCTTCAATTTCGATACCACGTAGACACGCAGCAGAATCTGTAGTGAAGAATGGGTTACCAGTACCTGCAGAGAAGATCACAACGCGACCTTGACGTAGTTGGCTGATTGCATCTGCCCAGTTGTAATCGTCACACACACCTTTAAGAGGGATTGCAGACATTACACGTGCGTTTACGTAAGCACGGTGTAGAGCGTCACGCATTGCAAGGCCGTTCATTACCGTTGCAAGCATACCCATGTGGTCACCAACAACGCGGTTCATACCTGCTTCAGCAAGGCCTGCACCACGGAAAAGGTTACCGCCACCGATAACAACACCTACTTGAACACCTAGTTCAACCAATTCTTTTACTTCTTGAGCCATACGATCAAGGATCGTCGGGTCAATACCAAAACCTTCTTCGCCTTGTAGTGCTTCACCGCTAAGTTTTAACAGAATACGTTGATACGCCGGTTTAGGGTTCGTAGTCATGGAGTTTACCTTCCAAAGAGTTGATGATTAACAGTCATGGATAAAAACTGATTAGCTCAGTTCGCATTCATAACAGCTAAAAGCCAAAAATAATTCACTATTCATAAAAAGACCGCAGCATTTGCCACGGTCTTTTTTTCAATCAATACGCTAAGGATTAACCTTGTTGTACCGCTGCAACTTCGTCTGCGAAGCTCATTTCAGCAGCTTTCTCGATACCTTCACCAACTTCTAAACGAACGAAGGTAGTAACTGATGCGCCTTTCTCTTTAAGAATGTCAGCAACAGTTTTCTTAGGTTCCATGATGAAAGCTTGACCAGTAAGAGATACTTCGCCCGTGAATTTCTTCATACGGCCGATAACCATTTTCTCAGCGATCTCTTGTGGTTTGCCTTCGTTCATAGCGATTTCTACTTGAACAGCTTTTTCTTTTTCTACTACGTCAGCAGGTACGTCAGATGGGTTAACGTACTCAGGCTTAGAAGCAGCAACGTGCATAGCGATGTGCTTAAGCGTTTCAGCTTCGCCTTCACCAGCTACAACAACACCGATTTTCTCGCCGTGACGGTAAGAAGCTAGTGCAACACCTTCAACAAGCTCAACACGACGGATGCTGATGTTCTCACCGATCTTAGTTACTAGAGCGATACGTGCGTCTTCAAACTTAGCTTGAAGAGCAGTGATGTCTAGACGTTCAGCTAGAGCCGCTTCAGCAACTTCGTTAGCGAATGCAAGGAAACCTGCATCTTTAGCTACGAAATCAGTTTGGCAGTTCACTTCAAGAAGAGCAGCAACGCCAGCTTCTTCTTTAATGATGATTGTGCCTTCTGCAGCAACGTTACCAGCTTTTTTAGCTGCTTTCGCTGCGCCAGATTTACGCATGTTTTCAATTGCTAGCTCGATGTCGCCTTCAGCAGCAACAAGCGCTTTTTTACATTCCATCATGCCCGCTGCAGTGCGTTCACGAAGTTCTTTAACTAGAGCTGCAGTTACAGTTGCCATTCTCTATTCCTTAGTAAATTCTAAAAAAGATAAAAAACAGGGGCCTAATTAATTGGCCCCTGATATTGACTGTATTCAGTCCGTTAAGCCATCGATTATGACCGCTTAATATGAACTAAATATGGCTCAGAGCCGCTATTATTCAGCTTCTACAAAACCGTCTTTTTCAGCAGCTACAGCAGCAACATCTTTGTTACGACCTTCTTTAACCGCGTCTGCAGCAGCGTTTAGGTAAAGCTGTACTGCACGGATTGCATCATCGTTACCTGGGATAACGAAGTCAACGCCGTCTGGGTTAGAGTTAGTATCAACTACAGCGTAAACTGGGATACCTAGGTTGTTTGCTTCTTTAACTGCGATGTGTTCGTGATCAGCATCGATAACGAATAGAGCGTCTGGAAGGCCGCCCATGTTCTTGATACCACCAAGAGATTTCTCTAGCTTCTCCATTTCACGAGTACGCATTAGAGCTTCTTTCTTAGTAAGCTTGTCGAAAGTACCGTCTTGAGCTTGCGCTTCAAGTTCTTTCAGGCGCTTGATAGACTGACGAACAGTTTTGTAGTTCGTTAGCATACCGCCTAACCAGCGGTTGTTAACGTAGAACTGGTTGCTGTTGATAGCAGCTTCTTTAACAGCTTCAGATGCAGCGCGCTTAGTACCAACAAAAAGAACTTTACCTTTCTTCTCGCCAACTTTAGCAATTTCAGCTAGAGCTTCGTTGAACATTGGTACAGTTTTTTCTAGGTTGATGATATGAACCTTGCTACGAGCACCAAAGATGAATGGCTTCATTTTTGGGTTCCAGTAACGAGTTTGGTGACCGAAGTGAACACCAGCTTTAAGCATATCGCGCATTGATACAGTTGCCATTTTAAAATCCTCTATGGGGTTAGGCCTCCACACTCCCCATGAATCCGACCCCTAACAACTAACCACTTTTTCAGCCGTTATCTGTGTTGTTGAGGCACCCCGGAACATGTGTCGGAATGTGTGTGATTTAAAGATATAAGTTAGTGGACACGAAGCTTGTTTCGCCAATTGGAGAAAACAGTCCTGATGTCCGGCGCGCTTTATACCATATTTTGTCCATCTATGGCTAGAAAAAAATATAAAAATGGCGGTTGCTATACTGATCTTTGATGCTGTATTTCTCTTATAAATAGTACCAATAACGCAAGAGGCTATCGGCTTAAAGTTGAACACTATTCAATCACGCTTAGTAGTATCCACCAGCATTATATGGGTATCAGAATGTTGCGCTAAAATGCTGCACTGCTAGAATAGCCCCAATATGCACACTTAGGTGCTACCAAATTAAGAGATATGCAATGGCTGTAAAAATTAAAACTGCTGAAGAAATCGAGAAAATGCGCGTTGCCGGCAAGCTGGCTTCTGAAATTCTAGAGATGATTGAACCTCATATCCAAGTAGGTACAACGACAGAAGAACTGAATAAGATCTGTCATGAGTACGCTCTAGAAAGAGGCGCATACTCAGCACCACTTGATTACCACGGTTTCCCTAAGTCAATCTGTACGTCTATCAACCACATCGTGTGTCACGGTATTCCAGCATCACAAGATGAGACGGGTAGCACAGGTCAATTCAAACCTGCGGTATTGAAAGATGGCGATATTCTAAACGTTGATATCACTGTGATTGTTCCTGATGACGAAAATGCAGACCTAAGCACTCGTCCACAAGGCTACCACGGTGACACATCTAAGATGTTCCTTGTGGGTGAAGTTTCTCCAGCAAACAAACGTCTATGCATGGTTGCTCAAGAAGCACTTTACGAAGGCATGCGCCAAGTAAAACCTGGTGTTCAGCTTGGTCAAATCGGTACCGCTATCGAGAAGTACATCAAAACCAACAATAAGAACAACCCACGCGCTAAGTTCTCTATTGTTAAAGATTACTGTGGCCACGGCATCGGTTCTGAATTCCACGAAGATCCACAAGTGGTTCACTACAAAAACAGCGACCGTACCGTACTGAAAGCTGGCATGTGTTTCACAATCGAGCCAATGATCAATGCTGGTAAGTTTGGCTGCCGTCTTGATGACGAAGATAGCTGGACAGTGTACACAGCAGACAGCAAAAACTCTGCACAGTGGGAACACACACTGGTTGTAACGGAAACAGGTTGTGAAGTACTAACACTACGCAGCGACGATACGATTCCACGTATCATGAAGAACGCTTAGTTCAACAAGCTGAATACAATCAGACTTTTAAAAATATCCCCGCATTGTCGGGGATATTTTTTATCTACGTAATTTCGATTTTCCATCACCTTCTGTTAAATTGTTAAATACTCTCATTTGCTTGCACGGATAGCAGACTATGCCTTATCAATGCCCTATTACGTTCAATGACGAACAAATTGAAATCTGCGAATTAAAAAACCAACTCGAAATCTTCACGCAGTATCAGAAAGATGAATTTCTCAATCATCACCCAGTGACAGACTTAGTGTTGCTACGCTCTGAATATATGGATTTGCTCCTCAACCGATTATGGGATCATTTTGGTTTTAGCAAACTGCCTCATATTGCGTTAGTCGCTGTAGGTGGTTATGGTCGCGGCGAACTGCACCCGTTATCCGACATTGATATCTTAATCGTATCGCAAAAGACGCTGCCTCCCGCACTGGGTGAAAAAGTCAGTCAGTTCATCACGCTACTTTGGGATTTGAGACTCGAAGTTGGCCACGCAGTGCGTACCATTGCTGAATGTATTGAGATTGGTAGTGACGATTTAACGGTTGCAACTAACCTGCAAGAGTCGCGCTTACTGTGTGGCAGTGAAGACACCTTCCAAGAGCTGAAACTAAAGATTCATTCCGATTCATTTTGGCCAAGTGAGACCTTTTACAAAGCCAAAATTCAAGAACAAAGAGAGCGTCATGCTCGCTACCACGACACCACCTACAATCTAGAACCGGACATCAAATCAACACCCGGTGGATTAAGAGACATCCACACTCTGAGTTGGGTTGCGCGTCGACATTTTGGTGCCACATCTCTACTGGAGATGAGCAAATACGGATTCCTCACCGATGCTGAATATCGTGAGCTCGTTGAATGCCAAGATTTCTTATGGCGCGTTCGCTTTGCATTGCATATCGAACTACGCCGCTACGACAACCGACTTACCTTCGCGCATCAGGCTCAAGTAGCCGAACACCTTGGTTATACTGGTGAAGGCAATCGCGGCGTAGAAATGATGATGAAAGAGTTCTACCGAACACTTCGTCGTGTCGCAGAGCTCAACAAGATGCTGCTTAAACTGTTTGACCAAGCGATCATCAATGGTGGTCAGACGCAAGAAGCCGAGATTCTCGACAACGACTTCCAACGTCGAGGCTCACTGATCGAAGCGCGTAAGCCTGCCCTATTCCAAGCTCGTCCGGAAACGATTCTCGATATGTTTATCCATATCGCTAATGACTCTTCCATCGAAGGGGTAAGCCCACCAACCTTGCGACAACTGCGTACTGCACGTCGTCGATTGAACCGCTTCCTGCATACCATTCCTGAAGCGCGTGACAAGTTCATGGACTTGGTTCGCCACCCAAATGCACTGCACAAAGCTTTTAGCCTAATGCATAAATTGGGCGTGTTATCGGCCTATTTACCGCAATGGAGTCAGATTGTTGGTCAAATGCAGTTTGATCTGTTCCATGTCTACACCGTGGATGAGCACAGTATTCGTCTGCTCAAGCACATCAACCGTTTTAACCAAATTGAAAACCACGATAAGCACCCAATTTGTTGTGAAGTGTACCCGCGAGTTCAGAAGAAAGAGCTGCTGATCCTCGCCGCTATCTTCCATGATATCGGTAAAGGCCGTGGGGGTGACCATTCGGAAATTGGCGCAGTTGAAGCTTACTCTTTTTGTATTGAACATGGGCTATCGAAGCCAGAAGCCAAGCAAGTAGCATGGCTTGTTCAGAACCACCTATTGATGTCTGTCACCGCCCAACGCCGTGATATCTACGACCCTGATGTGATTACCGAGTTTGCTAAAAAAGTCCGCGATGAAGAATCCTTAGAGCTACTGGTGTGCTTAACCGTCGCCGACATCTGTGCGACTAACCCTGAATTATGGAACAGCTGGAAACGCACCCTGTTAGCGGAGCTATTTCACTCAACACAGCGAGCACTGCGCCGTGGCTTGGAAAACCCCGTCGATGTCAGAGACCGTATTCGTCACAATCAGCAGATGGCATCAGCTCTACTGCGTAAAGAGGGCTTCACCGCTCGTGAGATTGAAGTGCTTTGGCAACGTTTCAAAGCCGATTACTTCTTACGTCACACGCACAAGCAAATCGCTTGGCACTGTGAGCACTTACTTCGTCTAGAAGACCCAAGCCAACCGTTAGTTTTGATCAGCAAGAAAGCGACGCGTGGCGGTACTGAGGTGTTTGTTTATTGTAAAGACCAAGCCGCACTTTTTGCGACCGTTGTAGCTGAGCTTGATAGACGCAACTTCAACGTTCATGACGCGCAGGTTATGGTCAGTAAAGATGGCCATGTTTTGGATACCTTTATCGTACTCGATCAGCATGGTGAAGCTATTGATGAAGCGAGACACAAAGCCGTAGCTAAACATTTGACTCACGTTCTGGCTGATGGCCGTCCAACTAAAATTAGAACGCGCAGAACGCCACGTAACTTGCAGCACTTCAAGGTAAAGACTCTGGTCGAATTCCTACCGACCAAGAGCAAGAAACGCACCTTGATGGAACTCAGAGCCCTGGACACGCCGGGATTACTGGCTCAAGTTGGTGCAACCTTTGCTGAGTTAGATATCAATTTGCACGGCGCTAAAATTACCACCATCGGCGAACGCGCAGAAGATTTGTTTATTCTGACAAGTGAAGCGGGAGGAAGGCTATCTGAAGAGCAGGAACAAGCGCTAAGAGAAAGATTGACTGAGCATGTTTCGGAACTTGCGCCCTAAAAAGAGAATCTAATCATCAGATAAGTGTGGGTAAAGATAGAGAGCGATCTTGCCCACAACTTACAATCAATTCCCATATATCAACTATCTAGCTCGTCGTTAGGCTGCTACATTGATCAAGTCAATTACATAAAAGTATTACATTCATAAACTAGAGGTCGCTTATGTATCCAAACCTCACTGGCTTAGGTATCCACGAACCTAAACAGATTGAACGTTACTCCCTTCGCCAAGAAGCTCACAAAGATATTCTTAAGATTTACTTCCGTAAACAGAAAGGCGAACTGTTCGCGAAAAGCGTTAAGTTTAAGTATCCACGACAAGTAAAAAGTGTGCTTGTTAGCGGTGGCAACAATCAATACAAAGAAGTGACCGAGATTAACCGTAATCTCACACTTGTAATTGATGAGCTCAATAAGATCACCAAGCCGATTCCAACCGCAGAAGTCGATGTGAAACAGAAAATTCTTACTGACTTGCGTCACCTAGAGAAAGTGGTATCGAGTAAGATCGCAGAGATCGAAGCGGATCTAGAAAAGCTAAAATGATCCCGCGGTTCGCGGTTAGCTATGTACGGTTTACACCTAAATACTAGTTACCCGTACAAATTGCACAGACATTAAAAAGGGCTGATATCACTATCAGCCCTTTATTTTTTCTATTGTCTACGTTGACTAGGCACGTGTGCGTTTACTTAGACAAACATGCTTCAGCATTCACTAAGTTGGTATCCCACTCAAAGGTTTCAAATAACCTTAACCACGTTTCATCTAGGTTGGCCTTCATCACCAATTCTTCTTTAGTGAAAGGATGGATGAAGCGCAATTCAGAAGCATGCAGTAACAGACGGTGCGAGTCTAAATCATCACGAAACAATCGGTTATGTTTACCATCACCATGTGAAGTATCGCCGACAATCGGGTGTCTTAGGTGAGCCATATGACGACGCAGTTGATGTTTACGTCCTGTCTTTGGCATCATCTCAACTAAGCAGTAACGACTGGTAGGAAAACGGCCTGTTGAATACGGCACTTCGACTTTCGCTAACGGCTCGTAAACGGTGACGGCTTCTTGTGGTTCTTTGTCTTCTTTCGCGAACTTATCGGCGATCTTATCCAGTTCAACCTTAAGCGCATAATCAAGCGTATCGCCCTCTTCTATCCACCCACGCACAATCGCATGATAGGTTTTTTGCATCTCGTGGTTGGCGAACATCGGCATCACCTCAGAGGCAACCTCACTCGACAGTGCAAACACCAACACACCAGATGTAGGTCGGTCTAAACGATGCAGAGGAAAGACGTGCTGGCCAATTTGGTCGCGCAGAGTCTGCATCACAAACTGAGTCTCGTGTTTATCCAACCATGAGCGATGCACTAGCATACCCGCAGGCTTATTCACCGCGACAAAATACTCATCTTGATAAATGATCTCTAACATTACGCGCATACCTCATCAATGCTCAGAATCGTCACTAGCAATTCCGCTTTCTCTGCCTCATTTTTCCACACTTCACCAAAATAAGGATGAATAGCAAAGCCTTTAGGTAGGCTCATTTGTGCATCCATCATTGCATTGATCTTAACGATGAAGATCCACTGCAACCACTCTTCAGGTTGTAGCGAATCAATAGCGAAAGGTTCAACGCTCGCCAGAGCTTCATCCGAAGGCGGAAGAGCACTCCATAGAGAACATTGGCGCATTTGTTGTTCTAATTGTTGAAGTAAAAGAGGTAACTTTGTGGCTGCTGTCATTTTTCACCAAGTTATTTATCTAGTGACCTTGAAATTGGGGCATAGAGTACCATCTATTTAGGAAAGAAAGTTAGGAGCTTTATTACTATGGAAACGATTCACACGCTCACTCAGTTGCTAAAGAATAGCGGTTGCCAATACGATATCTACGACCTCGGTCGTCGTATCCAGAAGATCGACAACACCCTATTCTCTGATGTTGAGCAGGGGAAACAGCCATACCCGTTTCCACTTCAAAAACAAGCTCACTTAGCGATTAGCTACTGGAACGAACACAAGCAGCCTTGGATCTGGTTCCTAAAATTCAAACTCGATGAAAGAGGCTTACTGCATCAAGGGGATGTGGGTAATTTTCTTAAGTTTGTTATCGAAGCAATGGGCACGCGTTTGAACGGTGATATCAGCGAAGAGCAACAACAAAAGCTGTCAAACAACCCATATACCTTCAAGCCTTCTGAAGACAAAATGGCCGTATTCCATAGCCAAGTCAGAGCAGGCTTAGACCTTGCGACGAGCCAATATTACGAGCACGCTCAGCATTACTTCACGGGTGAGCTTGGTTGGGATAACTGGAAAACAGTTGGACTACAAGGCATCACTGATATGTGTGCGCGTTTAGGTAACCAACAAAACGGTGTTGCGATTCGTAAAGCCATCAATAAGCTGCCATCAGAACCGCTATACGCGACGCTAGGTGCGCTTGAGCATACACAAATCAATGACAAACTCGCGCAACGCTTACAAGAGCTTGCAGAGAATGAAATCGCAAGCAAAGAGCCTGACTTGTTCTTACTTTCAGCTTTAGTTCGTGCCCTTTCCGGTGCAGAACAAGGGATCGCGAATAACATCATTAACCAAGTTCTCGCTAGTCCACGCTTGAGCCACCAAGAAGTGTTGATTGGTTTAGCGGGTCGTAGCTGGCATGCGCTACAAGACCCTGCGATTGCTGAACAATTCTTGTTGCGTCTCGCACAAACGGGCAATCAAAACCTGTTTAATCAGTTATTTGCAGATTTAGTGATGATTCCAACACTAAGAATGGTATTTTTACCCTTGTTGAATTCGAACCCATCACCTGAGCTCGCAAACGCATTGATTGAGTTACAACAAGCGGCTAAGTCTCAATAATTGACTGATGACTAACTCAAAAGCGAGCTAGATCTGTAGCTCGTTAACACAAGCTCAAAATTACGATTGGAAGAGAGTGATTAAAAGGAAGTATGGATTAAATGATAGATAACTTATTGGCTATTTTGCTTCTGTGCTTCTTTTGCTTTCTGTTTTGGCAGCAGCGCAGGCAATCCGAGCTTGCGAAAGCTGCCATTGCGAGAAAGTGTAAAGAGCTCGACCTACAATTATTAAGTGTCGCCTTCAACGGTCATAAACTTAAGATGCGCCATGAACTCACGACCATTTGTCGCTGGCATACTGTGTACCATTTTGAATTTTCGGCGTTAGGTGACGACCTGTACCAAGGAAAACTGACCATGGTGGGTTTTCGCTCTATGCGGTTTGAGCTACAGCCTCATAGAATGTAACGTCGCAATACGCGGTATAACTATATTCATGATAAGGGCCAAACTGATCTTGTTTGGTCTCTTTAAATGCAAAGCCTAGTTTTTCTAATAACTTAATCGATGGGTTGTGACCAACATTCACGGTCGCAACTACATTCGTTAGGTGTTCTTCAAAACAGACCAAACTAAAGAAAGGTTTTAGCACTTCACTAGCAAGGCCTTGATTCCAAAATTCCTTGTCCAGAATAAATCCCAGTTCATGCTTCCCTTCTTCAGACGAAACAAACAAATGCCCGAGGTATTCGCGGGTTTGGTTGTGGATAATTGCTCGGCAAAAACCAACGTTGTCGTTCAGTATTTCTTGAAATAAGTGTTTTGCAGAGGCAATAGAATGCGGCCCGTTCATTTCAGCACGATTAATGGGGCAACAATTCAACTTGATAAAGTCGTGTTGTAGCTGTTCGGTATAAGGTACCAACAACGTTCTTGAGGTTGCTATCGTCATAAAACACTCCTTGTGTTGACCATTAGCAGAAAAGCAGATGTCACGTACTTAGATAAAAAGATCTTGAATTAAAGAGAGCCCCTAGATAAAGAAAAAGCCTCAGGAAAAGAAAAGCCCCGACACCGAAGTGTCAGGGCTAGGGTCTTACTCGCAGCAGTCCGGCTACTAATAAATGCTCCATGCATCATCCATAATAGTGACTGTAATCCTTCAGCTCTTTCCTTTACTTCGCCATCCTAGCGGTGTCCAATCATCCTGAAAGCTAACAATCCTAGTTAGCGCACATCACTTGTTCCGTGAGCGGTGTCCTTTACATCATCCTGATGCTAATCCAACCCTTTAAATCCTAAAGGTGTCCATTGTCATTCCGTTGCAGCTAACTTCCTGTTAACTGACTGTATCCCTACAATGTCCTTACGCTCCATGCTTGACTACTCAATCCTAAGTAACCAAATCTTCATCCTGAAGATAACCAAATCCTTGGTGCTTTCCTGTTCCGTGTCAGAATCCTTCCGACAAGGTTTAATTTACGCGATTTAAGATTTCGGACAATAGATTTGCATCACATTTTGAATTCAATAAAGTTGTTAATTATATAAAACAATTAAAATTCAAAAACTTAACCATATGCATATCAATCTCTCTAGAGAACTATTTGTGTTATCTCACAGCCTTTGTAAGAGATCTCTCACACGCGATGGGCTGTTTTATGATTCGCTATCATTCACTGGAGCGAGTAAAATGACCAAATACTAAAAATGGAGGTCAACATGCTGACAAAAGATGTGTCTGAAGAGTTGAAATCAGTGCTTGAAGGACTGCAAGCACAAGGGAAAGAGCCAACTGTTGCTTTAGTGAAAGCTCGTATGAGTACATCCGTTCCAATGCCAGCTTTGATTACAACCATCAAGAGCTGGAAAAGTGCGAATCGCGTACCTAAAGTGGAAGTCGCGACACAAGCAGAGCCAGCACTTGATCGTGTTAGCCAACTGGAAAAGCAAATCCTTGAACTTACCGCTCGCGTTGCCACGCTAGAAGCCAAGTTAACTGATCAATAAGTTAACGGAACAATAAGCTAACTGGTCAATAAGGCAACTGAGCAATAAGTTGACCGATAAATAAGCTAACAGAGAAATAGAACACTATGAAGATATGGGTTGATGCGGACGCTTGTCCCAAGGTTATCCGAGAAACAATCGTACGCGCAGCTGAACGCACAGGGGTCGAATGTACCTTTGTCGCAAACCATTTGGTTCCCGTTCCCAAGCGTAATAACATTCACTCAATTCAAGTCCCAAGCGGATTTGATATTGCAGATGATGAAATCGTAAAACGCACTGAACCCGGTGATCTGGTGATTACCTCTGACATTCCTCTGGCGGATGAAGTGATCACCAAAGGTGCGCTTGCTTTAAGTTCTCGCGGCGAGCTTTACACCAAAGAGACCATTAAAGCGCGTCTCAACATTCGTGACTTTATGGATACTATGCGTTCAAGTGGTATTCAAACTGGCGGACCAAGCACTCTTTCTCAAACCGACCGTCGTGAGTTCGCAAACCACCTCGATCGCCTATTAGCAAAGCGCTAATCACAGCCTTTCTAATGACGACAACTTTTGAAGTCGTCACTTAGTCGATACAGCCCCGATGAAATTTTAATCGACATACTCCGTTCTTGATATTTATTACAATAACGGAGTATTGCTTATGATTTGTCGAATCGCCCTCTCGCTATCCATTGTTTTTGGCAGCACCCAACTTTCTTTTGCTGATGAAGACTTTGCTGATCAAGAGTACGGAATCATCGGAGGCAGCATCACCTATGGTGAAAGTGTTTTCTCGACTAAAACTACCCCTCAATTTGGCGCGACACCCAACCTATTCTATTCAGGTCCAAAAGGCTTTATCGATGGTAGCTTAGCCAATTGGCAACTGCTGCCCTACGTAGGATTATCTGGAAATTGGCGCTTTGCTGAAGTGTCAGACACTTTTGTGGATCTACCTAACGGCATTCAAGACAGAGATGGTAATGGAGAGCTGGGGATAACCTTAGGAACGGTAGGCGCACGCCTTACCTACTTACACGATGTGACTTCAGAACATAACGGCTACGAAGTTCAGCTTCACTTAGGCAGAACATTAGAAACCTGGACGCAACCATTCACCATTACGCCCTACCTAGAAGTCGATTATCGTGATAAGAAACTGTCCAATCACCTGTATGGTATTTCTAACACCGAATCTTCTGCCTCAGGGTTAAATCAGTTTGATGCGGGGTCGACGTTTGTTTATCAAGCAGGGCTAATCGGGCTTTATGAGTTCACGCCAACTTGGATTGGTATCGCTCGAGCAGACCTAATTCATCATGACAGCGACAGCGCGTTGATACAACGAGATGTGGGCTGGTCATTCGAACTAGGGGTTACCTATCGGTTTGCGGGATTGTAAGTTTACTGACTCAAACAAAAAGAGCCTGCATCAATGCAGGCTCTTTGGTATATCGTCTTTTATTCAGTTAATAAGCGAATCGAAATGTTCGCCTATCACCGTTCACTAAGGCGTGTAGTACGTTGCAGCACCAGGACCTACTGGTAGACCAAATACGAATACCCATAGGTAGAACAAGATGCTCCAACCGAACATGAATACCATTGAGTAAGGCAACATTGTCGCGATCAGTGTACCGATACCTAGGTTCTTCATGTAGCGAGTTGCTACGGCAAGGATAAGACCGAAGTAGCTCATCATTGGTGTAATGATGTTCGTTGTTGAATCACCGATACGGTAAGCCGCTTGAATCGTTTCCGGTGCGTAGCCTACTAGCATCAACATTGGAACGAAGATTGGCGCTGTTACTGCCCACTGTGCAGAAGCTGAACCGATCATCAGGTTAATGAAGCCACACATTAGGATGAATGCGAAGAACAACATTGGACCCGTTAGGCCAATATCCTGAAGGAATGTTGCGCCGCCTACAGCGACCACTTGACCGAAGTTCGTCCACTTAAAGAAAGCAACAAACTGCGCAGCAAAGAATACAAGAACAATGTACATGCCCATTGAAGACATAGACGTTGCCATTGCATTAATCACATCACGGTCATTCTTCATTGAACCAGTAACTTTGCCGTAAACAAAACCAGGAATAGCAAAGAATACAAAGATAAACGCGACGATACTTTTCAGGAATGGAGAACCTGAAATCGTACCTGCCTCTGAACGCAGAACACCGTCAGCCGGAACCACAGTCCAAGCTAAAAGTGCGCTCACGATTAATACAGCAACACCTGCTAGTTTAAGGCCTTTCTTCTCAATAGCAGTAAGCTTACCCATTGAGTCATTTGAAAGATCTTCAGATGCGTCTTCATCGTTGTATTTACCTAACTTAGGTTCAACAATCTTCTCTGTTACCAATGCACCGGCAATCGAGATAAAGAAGGTCGAAACAAACATGAAGTACCAGTTTGATTCAGGGCCAACAGAGTAAGAAGGATCAAGCATTTGTGCCGCTGTTTCTGTAATACCAGAAAGCAGTGGATCAACCGTACCGATAAGTAGGTTTGCAGAATAACCACCAGATACACCAGCAAATGCTGCCGCTAGACCTGCTAATGGGTGACGACCCAATGAGTGGAAAAGCATTGCAGCAAGAGGGATAAGTACTACGTAACCTAGCTCTGAAGCCGTGTTAGAGATAATACCGGCAAATACCACGGTTACAGTAACCATGCGCTGAGATGCGCCCATTACCATGCCGCGCATTGCCGCAGATAATAGACCTGAGTGTTCAGCAATCGCAACACCTAGCATTGCAACAAGCACGGTACCAAGTGGCGCAAAGCCAACAAAGTTCTTAACTAGATTAGTTACGATGAGTTGTAAGCCTTCAGCATTAAGTAAGCTTACAACGTGGATCATGCCATCAGCAGCACGACCGCTAGCACCTTCTGGGCGAGGATCCATTACAGATACTTCGAAGTAACCAGCAATTCCTGAAGAAACTAGGATTGCGACACAGAAGATTGCGAAAAGAGTGATTGGGTGGGGTAAAAGGTTCCCCAAATATTCAACGCCATCGAGAAAGCGGGTAAAAATAGGTTTCTTTGGCGAGTTGTTTTTTATTGAAGCTGATGAACTCATCAGTTCCCTCCTTGTAGTGATTCCTGTGCAATTGTGACAAAAATGTTCAAATTGCCAGCGCAGAGTACGCGACAAAATTATCAATTAGAAATTCAAAATGTTACAAAATGTGTAACAAACGACGATTTTTAACTCTATTTGAACAATTAATTAGCAAATAAATCTATATTAAATACAAAAGATAGATTTATAATTCACAAACAAGCATTCACTACAAATATGACTGACAATATAACTCATTGATTCACATGAAAATAAAACACACCATACTCTAAAGGAGGATTCTATATTGGCCAAGGTTCCGCTCGAAGGAAAAGAAAAACAGGCAAATGAATGAAGTTTGACTTTCCCCTCGTTTTTACACACGCGTCACATCATATTGACGGTTATTTTTGAACCGCTTTAAATCTTGGATTGGATTTGCAGATCACATAATGACGCCCTCTGCGCTTAACGATCTGGCAATCTGGGTGACGGCTTTTCGCACTTTTAAGTGATTTAACAACTTTCATTATTTAGCTCCCTTACCTAATTGACCAAAGCGACGAGTAAAGTTAGCAACACGTCCCTCTTTATGAAGCACTCTCTGTTTACCCGTATAGAAAGGATGCGATTTTGCAGATACTTCAATCGTGAAATAAGGATAAGTATTGCCATCTTCCCATTCGATAGTGCGGTCTGTTTTCAGCGTAGAGCCTATTAAGAAGTACTCATCAACGCTGGTGTCATGGAACACCACTGTGCGGTAGTCAGGGTGGATATTCGGTTTCATTGTATTTCCCTAAATAATTAAATTGATATGTTATAACATCCCAAATGATAATTATTATCAAAAGAAAAACAAGTGATTTTATGATATTTTTCCGTCTTAACTGAAACCAGAGAACACCTTGCTATGTACACCATTGAACCTGTTGGCTTTATTGAGTCTCCTTATAAAGAGAAGTTCGCGGTACCAAGACAGCCTAGGTTAGTACCCACTTCTACCTCAAGAGTTAGGCTGGTTGACGCAGCAAACTGTCTTGAGTCTGTTCGTGATATTGAGCAATTTAGTCACGTATGGTTGTTGTTTCTGTTCGATAAGAACCTTGAAGCCGGCTGGAAACCAACAGTGAGACCCCCTCGCCTTGGCGGTAATGAACGCATTGGTGTCTTCGCATCGCGTGCCACCTTTAGACCGAATGGAATAGGCATGTCTGCGGTTGAGCTTAAAGGTGTATCTCAAGAAAAGGGACAAACTTGGTTGGACTTGGGCAGTGTTGATCTCGTTGACGGCACACCTATCATCGACATCAAACCTTATATCCCCTACTCGGATTCGATTCCCGATGCACTAGGAGGGTTTGCTGCCGATGAACCTGAAGTGTTAGATGTAAACTTCTCGCAGCAAGCTCAAAGTAAGCTGTCTGGTCACCCACAGGCGCGCCATATCATTCAGGTGATCAAAGAAGTGTTAGGCCAAGATCCACGCCCCGCCTATAAGAAAGGTAAGCCAGACAGTAAAGAATATGCGGTAAATTTGTTCGATCTTAACGTGAAATTCGTTGTTGAAACGCTTTTCATCAATGTTACCGACATTGAACGCTTTTGAGATCCCAAATAGGCTGATATTATATGCGGCTATATCAGATTTGCTGTCGTCACTAACTGCAGCAAATTTTCTTTTATCAATGATGAAACGGATACCATAGAATGCGTACCAGTAACTACCTTCTTTCTACTCTGAAAGAGACTCCAAACGACGCAGAAGTTATCAGCCACCAGCTGATGCTACGTGCAGGTATGATCCGTAAGCTAGCTTCAGGTTTATATACTTGGCTACCTACTGGTCTACGTGTACTGCGTAAAGTCGAAAATATCGTTCGCCAAGAGATCGATAATGCAGGTGCCGTTGAAATCTTGATGCCCGTAGTTCAACCGTTTGAGCTTTGGGAAGAGACTGGTCGTTCTGAAAAGATGGGTCCTGAGCTACTTCGTTTCACAGACCGTCATTCTCGTCCGTTTGTTCTTAGCCCAACAGCAGAAGAAGTGGTAACGAGCCTAGTACGTAACGAGATCAGCTCTTACAAACAGCTTCCTCTAAATCTGTACCAAATCCAGACTAAATTCCGTGATGAACGCCGCCCTCGTTTTGGCGTAATGCGTGCACGTGAATTCTCTATGATGGATGCGTACAGCTTTGATATCGATAAAGAAGGCTTAGAAAAGTCTTACCAAGCGATGCACGATGCTTACTGTAAAGCATTCGACCGCATGGGTCTTGAGTACCGTCCAGTATTGGCAGACTCTGGCGCAATCGGTGGCAGCGGCTCTCAAGAGTTCCACGTTCTTGCTGAAAGCGGCGAAGACCTAATCGCATTCTCTTCAGAATCTGATTACGCAGCGAACATCGAGAAAGCAGAAGCACTAGCTCCTACTGAAGAAGTTGCAGCGCCAACTCAAGAGATGGAACTGGTTGATACGCCAAACGCAAAAACAATCGCAGAACTTGTAGAGCAACACGGTCTAGCAATCGAGAAGACAGTTAAGACTCTATTCGTTAAAGCTTCTAATGAAGTAGACGCTGATATCATCGCGCTAATCATCCGTGGCGACCACGAGCTTAACGAAGTGAAAACAGAGAACCTTCCACAGGTTGCTTCTCCACTAGAGATGGCTTCTGAAGAAGAAATCCGTGCACTTGTTGGTGCAGGTCCTGGTTCACTTGGCCCTGTTGGTCTAGAGCTACCATTCATCGTTGACCGCTCTGTTGCTGTAATGAGCGACTTCGGTGCTGGTGCAAACGTAGACGGTAAGCACTACTTCGGTATTAACTGGGGTCGTGACGTTGAGCTTGCTCAAGTTGAAGACCTACGTAACGTAGTTGAAGGCGACCTTAGCCCATGTGGTCAAGGTACCATCCAACTTAAGCGCGGTATCGAAGTTGGTCACATCTTCCAGCTAGGTAACACTTACTCGAAAGCAATGAACTGTAACGTGCTTGGTCCTGATGGTAAGAGCGTAATCCTAGAAATGGGTTGTTACGGTATCGGTGTTTCACGTGTTGTTGCATCAGCTATCGAACAAAACCACGATAAGTTCGGTATCACTTGGCCAGACGCACTAGCACCATTCCAAGTTGCTATCGTACCAATGAACATGCACAAATCTGAGCGCGTTAAAGAAGCAGCTGAGAAGCTATACGCTGAATTAACGGCTATGGGAATCGAAGTACTATTTGATGACCGTAAAGAGCGCCCAGGTGTTATGTTTAAAGATATCGAGCTAGTGGGTATCCCTCACACTATCGTTATCGGTGATCGCAGCATGGACGAAGGTAACTTCGAATACAAAAACCGTCGTACTGGTGATAAAGAAGCTATCGCAATGGACACGGTTATCGAGCACCTTAAAGCTCAACTAGCTTAATCATCCGATTGCTTGTGCTTGCAAGCTGATAGATAGATAAACATTGAAAGGCTGCCATTAGGTGGCCTTTTTTGTGCCTGTCGTTTCTCTTCAAATTCCCTTCTATTTATCACCAGAGTAAATAACGTAAGTTAATCCCCTGTTCATCTTTATATCCGTATATTGGTTTCAACTACTCTTTGACACATTTACATTGGAGGTATCGATGGATATCAAAAGCTTACTTAACCAAGCACTTAAGTCAGATCTCGTTAAACAAGGCACTCAGAAGCTTTCCCAAGGATCTTCGAGTTTAAGTAGTCTCTCTAAAGGCAGTAACAGCAATGGCAAGAGTAGCAGTAAAAGCACACTTGGCGCCTTCGGTGCAGGCGCAGTTGGGGGCGGACTTTTAGGTGCGTTAATGGGCTCTAAGAAGACTAAGAAGATGGGTAAGAAAGCAGCTGGGATTGGTGGCGCAGCGGCACTGGGTGCTCTGGCTTATAAGGTCTACAACGATTACCAATCGAAACAAGGCCAAACACCAAATACCGAACAAGCTCAATTTGATGAGAACGATTCAAACCATAGCGTACTGATTCTAAGATCGATGATTGCTGCGTCCAAAGCCGACGGGCATGTTGATGAAGAAGAGATGGCTAAGATTGAACAAGCCGTCGAGAACATGGGCGCAGATTATCAGCTGACTAAATTGGTGTCTGAAGAATTGCACAAGCCACTCGATCCAAGCGAAATAGCTCAATTAGCAACATCACCTCAACAAGCGAGTGAGATCTACTTAGCCTCTTTGATTGTGGCCGACGAGCAGAACTTTATGGAAAAGGCTTACCTCAAAGAGTTAGCAAAGCAGCTTAACCTTGCTGATGAAGTGACTTATCAGCTTGAACAGCAGATCTCTAGTTAAGCGGTCAATATCAGGCTAATCCACAAGCTGACAGAGTGATATATTGAGCCTCAACAAAATGAGATATTGAGCAAGGACAAACTAACTCTGAACTTAATCAGATCCGCTTTGTTTTTGCTTATCTCTATGTGTATATTGAGATCAGTTATCATTTGGTTAGGTATAAAAATGAAAGTATACGATTGTTGTGATTTGGTGCGTGAACTGTATTCTCAAATTGGCAGTGGCGACCAAGGCTACATCCCTAAAGCGATCACCTGCGCGGTAAAAACATTGAACGACCTTGCTGCAGATGAATCTCTTCCTAAAGAAGCGCGTGAGCGTGCAGCATTTGCCGCTGCTAACCTACTGATCTCAGATTTCGAGGACTAATATGAACCTCGCTAATTTTGAAAAGATGGATCCAGTGATGTTGATGAGTATCGTCAACATGAAACTACGTGACGACTTCGGCGGTGATTTGGATCGAGTAGTTAACTTCTACGAGATCGACAAAGCAGCATTGATCGCTAAACTTGCTTCTGCTGGTTTTGAGTTCCTTCCAGAGGCCAAACAGTTTCGGTAGTGGTTTAGAACAAGCTTAATTTTGAAAGGCCAACCTCAGCGTTGGCTTTTTTATTGGTGATACATATCGAATAAACATGTAGTTAGCCAGTTATAATTTCTCGGTCTGCATCTATACTTTTATATCTTAGAGTCAACGAACGCGTCTTGAACCAAAGCGTATTGTTGTATAGGCTACCTCAAATAGCATATAAAACTCATCACTCAATCTGATGATAGCGAAGGATTAACAATGAAAAGACCCGGACTTTTAGCCGTTTTCGCAGCAACACTGACTGCAGGTTGCGCTTCAAATACACAGCAAGACAACTTTCGTGAAGCCTCTTTTGAGCTGTGTAACACCGAAGTCGATATTTACTCAGTAAGCCATGATGAGCGAATTCGTATCGTCTGTTCTGATGGTTCTAAATTCGCTTTGAACAGCGAAGATACGCTAGAAGTAATGCGTGATATCAACATCGACTATTGTGATGGCGAAGGCTTAGGTAAATTCAACGAGAGCCGCCACTACTACTCATTCAAGTGTAAGTCTGGCACCCTACTAAGCATCAGAAAATAGAGCCAACACAAGCAAACCACAAAGGGTTGATGTGCAAACATCAGCCCTTTTTAGTACCTGCCTTTCTGTATTCTCAGATAGCCCAACTCTCATACCGATATATACCCAAAAGGTCCCTAACAAGGAGCCCTTCAAATCGTATTTTTCAATCAAATAGCTTTAGTTCAAGGAACAGGCGCGGAGTTTTCAGCACCTTTCCCTAAAACAAAAAGAGACTCAATGAGCCCCTTTAAAAGTATTTTTCAAGGTAGTCGTTTGAAATTCTAGGAGAGCACGCGGAGCTTACGGATGTAAGTGAGCATGCTCGACAACGACTTTATTACTTACGAATACAAAAAAGGCTCCCAACAGGAGCCTTTCAAATCGTATTTTTCAATCAAATAGCTTTAGTTCAAGGAACAGGTGCAGAGTCTTCAACACCTTTCCCTAAAACAAAAAAGGACTCAATGAGCCCCTTTAAAGTATTTTTCAAAGTAGTCGTTTGAAATTCTAGGAGAGCACGCGGAGCTTACGGATGTAAGTGAGCATGCTCGACAACGAAGTTCAAATTACTACGAAGAAAAATTAAGCGTAAACCGGTAGACGCTTACAGATATTTAGTACTTTTGCTTTCGTTGCTTCAATAACAGACTCATCGCCCATGTTATCAAGGATGTCACAGATCCAACCTGCTAGCTCTTTCGCGTCTGCTTCTGAGAAACCACGACGAGTAATAGAAGGAGAACCGATACGGATACCAGACGTAACGAACGGGCTACGCGGGTCGTTTGGTACTGAGTTCTTGTTAACTGTAATGTTAGCTGAACCTAGTGCTGCATCTGCTTCTTTACCTGTGATGTCTTTGTCGATTAGGTCAACTAGGAACAGGTGGTTCTCTGTAGAACCTGAAACGATGTTGTAACCGCGTGCTAGGAATTCAGCAACCATTGCTTTTGCGTTAGCCACTACGCGAGCTTGGTATTCTTTGAATTCTGGCTCTAGAGCTTCTTTGAACGCTACTGCTTTACCAGCAATAACGTGCATTAGAGGGCCACCTTGGCCGCCTGGGAATACTGCTGAGTTTAGCTTCTTGTAAAGATCTTCACCTTCGTTAGAAAGGATAAGACCACCACGAGGACCAGCAAGTGTTTTGTGCGTAGTCGTTGTTACAACGTGAGCATGTGGAACTGGGTTCGGGTATACGCCTGCAGCGATTAGGCCAGCAACGTGAGCCATATCTACGAAGAAGTAAGCTCCTACTTTGTCAGCGATTTCACGCATGCGCTTCCAATCACAAACTTGAGAATAAGCAGAGAAACCACCGATGATCATCTTAGGTTTGTGCTCGATAGCTAGCGCTTCCATCTCTTCGTAATCGATTTGACCTGCTTCATCGATACCGTAAGGGATGATGTTGTAAAGCTTACCCGAGAAGTTTACTGGAGAACCGTGAGTTAGGTGACCACCGTGCGCTAGGCTCATACCTAGAACAGTATCGCCAGCGTTTAGTAGTGCCATGTATACAGCGTTGTTTGCTTGAGAACCTGAGTGAGGTTGTACGTTCGCGTATTGAGCGCCAAACAGTTCACATGCACGTTCGATTGCTAGAGTTTCAACTTTATCTACGAACTCACAACCACCGTAGTAACGCTTACCAGGGTAGCCTTCAGCGTATTTGTTTGTAAGTTGAGAACCTTGAGCTTCCATTACACGTGGGCTTGTGTAGTTTTCTGAAGCGATAAGTTCGATGTGCTCTTCCTGACGAAGAGTTTCTTCTTGGATAGCTGCGAATAGGTCCGCATCGTAATCAGCAATGTTCATGTCACGCTTAAGCATCTATATCTCCTGACTCAGATTGTACTGAAAGTTTCAAAAAAACCACACAACGACCGAAAGCAAACGTTTCCGTCACCGTTTTGATGTGACGCATTCTACATAATTTGATCTAGGTCATAAAGAGCTAATTGCAATTTTATCATGCAGTTTTTTCATAATCACATATAAGATTCATCATGGTTATTAAGCTTATCCAACCAAAGATGACGCTTACTGTCAATTTTACGCTTTACACCCTGTAAAACGCAGATTACATAGGTTTACCTTAATTTTACCCCTCAAGCTACCGAAAGCTAAGGTTTTTCTCTACTATGCACGCCTTTATTGGTTAGGTAATTATTAAAACGATGGAAAAACACTCACGTAAAGAAGATTGGGTAGCTATTCTCACTGGCACGTTTTTAGTGGCGTTAGGCGTCTTCTTTTTACAGTCAGCGAACCTGCTTACCGGTGGTACTACTGGCTTGGCTCTGCTTTTGAGTCAATTCTTACCTGTAACCTTCGGTATTTTGTACTTTGTGGCCAACTGTCCATTCTATTTATTGGCGTGGAAACGATTTGGCCGTAGCTTTGCCATTAGCAGTGCCATTGCTGGTGCGTTAGTTTCTGTGTTTGCCGATCATTTATACCTCGTTATCTCACTAGAAGTTCATAACGAGATCTACTGTGCTGTTGCCGGTGGCTTATTAATGGGCTTAGGTATGTTAATCCTATTCCGTCATCGCTCAAGCTTGGGTGGCTTCAACGTATTATGTTTGTTCATCCAAGACCGCTACGGCATCTCTGTGGGTAAAACTCAAATGGGCATTGATGCCTGTATTCTGTTTGCGTCTTGCTTCTTCGTATCGCCTTGGGTAATTGCTGTTTCAGTATTGGGCACCGCAGTATTGAACATCGTATTGGCAATGAATCACAAGCCTACTCGTTATTCGGTGAACTACGCGTCTTAACGTTCATTACCTGCTCTGTCGTTACTGGCACGCGGTACTCTAGCTTCTCGCAAACGAGCTTCAGGGACGATAATCCAGACATCACTAAAACAAAAAGGCTTTGGGGAGCACTCCAAAGCCTTTGTTGAAACCTAAATCTCTAGGGGGAACGGAGAATTAGGTTAATTGAAATCGTAACGAGACTAAGCTTCGATCAAGAGGATACGCGTCTCGTAAGGTCGCAGCACTTGGTGATGAGACGCCACTAAACTCTCGCTCACTTGATAATTACACAACAAGCTCTTAGCCTTCGTCATCTCAAAACGTTCAGGTAAAACGCATTCAGCCTCTTCACCATAATAGTTGTTAATGCACAATAGGTTCCGCCCTTCGCTCTCGCGTGCATACGCAAAAATGGATGAATGCTCAGGCAATAGATCTTGATAGTTGCCATCCGTAATCACTGGCACTTGTTTACGTAACTCAATCAAACGCTTGTAAAAATAGAAGACCGAGTCTTTATCTTCAAGCGCTTGCTCTGCGTTGATCTCAGTGTAGTTATTCGCAACATCTAACCATGGCTGTGATAACGAGAAGCCAGCGTAAGTCTCACTATTCCATTGCATTGGTGTACGAGAGTTATCACGGGATTTCTGCGCTAAGATCGCCATCATATCTTCATGAGCCACACCATCACGGTTCACCATAATGTCGTACATGTTGGTACTCTCTACATCACAATACTGGCTGATCTCGGTGTAACCCGGGTTGGTCATACCAATCTCTTCACCTTGATAGATATAAGGTGTGCCTTGCATCATGTGGACTGACGCAGCCAGCATCTTGGCTGATTCAACGCGATATTGTTGATCGTTTCCTAAGCGGCTCACGATTCTTGGTTGGTCATGATTACACCAAAATAGTGCGCCCCACCCTTTTCCGTTTAAGCCAGTTTGCCAATGATTGAAGATCGATTTGAGCTGTAAGAAATCAAACGGCGCATTGGTCCACTTTTCACCATTAGTGTAATCAACCTTAAGGTGGTGGAAGTTGAACACCATTGATAGCTCGCTGTTATCAACGTTTGAGTATTGCTGACAATGTTCCAACGTGGTTGAAGACATCTCACCTACGGTCACGCTACCGTATTTTTGGAATACCGCTTCGCTGATCTCTTTCAGATATTCGTGCACTCGTGGGCCATCGGTATAGAAACGGCGACCATCACCGATATCATCATTTGGGAAATCTTGCTGCTTTGAAATCAGGTTGATTACGTCCAAGCGAAAACCATCGACGCCCTTTTCTGCCCAGTAGCTGATAACCTCTTTCACTTCTTCACGTACAACCGGGTTCTCCCAGTTAAGGTCGGCCTGTTCTTTCGCAAATAAATGTAAGAAATATTGCCCAGTGACTTCATCCATTTCCCAAGCGTTACCACCAAACTTAGACTGCCAGTTGGTTGGTGCTTGACCGTTTACTGGGTCTTTCCAGATGTAGTAGTCGCGGTATGGGCTGTTTTTGTCACCCAATGCAGACTGAAACCATGCATGCTCGGTCGAGGTATGATTTACCACGATATCCATCACGATACGGATGCCACGTTGATGCGCTTCAGACAATAATAAGTCGAAGTCTTCCATAGTGCCGAATTGAGGGTTAATCGAGTAATAGTCTGAAATATCGTAGCCGTTATCGATCATAGGTGACGAGTAAACTGGGGTTAACCAAATAGCATCTACACTCAAATGTTTAAGGTAATCCAGTTTCGAAATGATCCCTTTGATATCGCCAGTACCTTTGCTGCCACTGTCACAAAAGCTCTTTGGGTAGATTTGATAGATGGTTGCGGTTTTCCACCAGCTTTCATCATGTTCAGTCATCGCCATCTCTAACACTCACTTACCAGAAAATATAAATAAAAAATCACCATGTGAATCATGGTTGAATAGCCGTTATAACTAAGAGAAAAAGCTATAACTAAGAGAAAAGCGATGACTCACTTAAAGTCATCGCTTGTTAAATGCATTACGCGTTGGCGGTTTCTAGTTCGCCTTTCATCTGTGCTCGCTTGTAGAAGAACAACGTCAGCGTTATCGGTAGGACAATCGCCACTAGCATCGCGACTAAGTAAATCGACCAATATTGAGGTTGAATCGATAAGATACCCGGCAAGCCACCAACACCGATACCATTAGCCATCACACCTGCACTACCACAGATTGCAGCCGCTGCGGCACTGCCGATCATTGCGCTCAGCATGGGGAATTTGTATTTAAGGTTGATGCCGTACATCGCTGGTTCCGTCACACCTAAGTACGCTGAGATTGCAGCGGGTACTGATATGTCTCGCTCGCCTTCACGCTTACTCAAAATAATAATGCCAACTACAGCAGATGCTTGTGCAATGTTTGATAGCGCAATCAAAGGCCAGATTGGTGTGCCACCTAAATCTTGCATTAGTTGTAAGTCCACAGCGTTGGTTGTGTGGTGAATACCCGTGATAACCAAAGGTGCGTATAAAAAGCCAAATACTACTGACCCAAGAATCGCGAAGTCGCCGGTCATTGCCACTTTGGCAGCGAATGCCACACCATCACCTAACATACGACCGAATGGGCCAATGAAAGCGTGCGCTAGAATCACAGACAAGATGATCGAGACAAATGGCACGACAACTAGGTACAGATAAGAAGGAACAATGCGCTTAAGGTTGGTCTCAATGAAGGCCAGAGCCACACCCGCTAACATTGCAGGGATCACCTGAGCTTGATAACCGACCTTCTCAATCACGAACAAGCCAAAGTCCCACACCTCAGGTACCGATTTACCTATCATGTAAGCGTTCATCAACTGTGGAGAAACCAAGGTCACACCGAGCGTGATACCTAAAATAGGCGTTCCGCCGAGTTTCTTAACCGTTGCCCAACACACACCAACCGGTAAGAAGAAGAAAATCGCTTCGCCAATCAACCATAAGAAAGAATGAACGGTTGCCCAAAATTGGCTGATTTCAACCAAGGTTTTGCCATCGAACATGCGAATGTCGCCAATCACATTACGGAAACCAAGAATCAAACCACCAGTAATAATGGCAGGTAGCAGTGGTACGAAAATTTCGGCTAAATGGGAGATACCACGCTCAAGGAAATTCATGTTTTGACGAGCAGCCAACTTCGCCTCATCTTTTGATGATGCATCTTTACCAGTTTGCTCAATCAGAAGTGCGTACACCTCATCAACCTCGGTGCCAATCACGACTTGGAATTGACCTGCGTTCGTAAAGCAGCCTTTTACCAGTTTAAGCTTCTCTAATTCTGCTTTGTTCGCTTGTTCCGTATCGTTCAATACAAAACGCAGTCGAGTTAGACAATGGCTGACACTCGCAATATTCTCTTTGCCACCGACTAACTCGATAAGACGCGCAACGTCTTGCTTCGCTATCTTACTCATACTACCCCACCCTGATTTCATTCAATTACTCATCTAAACCATGCAGCTATAACCACTCGGATTTAGATTTATGGGAACATTCCCAATTACGATTATTATAATGCCCATATGAATGATAAATTAAAATGGGAACAGTCCCATTAATTGAAAGAGATCACACTCTAATTTTAATCTAAGCGGTTCAATTTCGCTTGATTGAGTGGATTATAGAATAGGTGATTGAGTGTGATGAGAGATCTCTGCATTGCCTAAAAGCTGAGAGATCAATAAATTAGCGGCTAACTTACCCGCAGATTGATACCCAGGATCAATGCTAAATACTCGCGGGAACAAGAAAGAGAGAAGATCATTACCACCAACACCGGTCACCACCACATCTTCACGTTGTAGTTCTTGCAGACGTTTGATTACGCCAAGAGCCAATGTGTCACTGGCACACACAATCGCTTGAGTCGCAGGAGCAAGCACCTCATCCACCAACTGATAAGCACTTTCGTGATGAAGTTGACCAGTACGATAGTTGGCAACTGAGCCTGTGTTTTCACACCACTCGAGATAAGCCTTAAGACGCAGTTCACCGGTTGATTTATCGCTAGGATCAACGCCAATGAAACCAACATCAGAGATCCCCTGATCCGATAGATGCGCTAATGCACTATTGATCACATGTTGGTTGTCATAGTTAATCGACGTCACGTTCTCGGTATCCAGAGCAATCACAACCGCTTTGTGTTCCCAAGCTTCAATCGCAGGAATATCGCAGTCAGTAAAGCCAAACACGATTATGCCGTCTACATTGCGGCGCTTAAGAACCTGAAGATGCTCATTGGCTTTTTCTCTATCGAGCTGGCTTTCCATGATCACGACATCGTAATCCGCTCGATACAACTCAGCCAACATAGTGCTAACTGCTTTGTTTTCAGAAGGAGAATCCAGACGAGAAATGATGACACCGATGACTTTTTGACTGCCACCACGCATCGACTGCGCAGACTTTGAAGGCGTGTACCCAGATTCTTGAATTACTCTTTCCACCCTTTCTCGGGTTTCAGGTTTCACTTTTGGATCATTGGTCAGAACACGAGATACGGTTGACTTACCAACACCGGACAGCTTAGCAATATCGAGAATAGTGAGTTTTTTGCTCATAAAAAGTCTAACGTTAAAGGGAAGAGAAGAAAAAGTGAGGGTGTAATCCCTCACTTAACTGTTTGTAAATCCTAGCAACTACTATGACTTACTTTTGGCAATTTCGATAGACGACACGACCAAGTTCTAGACGTGCGTTGTCACCTTTAGTACGTAAAGTGACGCTGTTAATCAGTTCAGAGGTTCCATCATCTAAGATGTATTTCGTTCCTGAACCTGCTGGAACTTGAGTCAGACGGTATTCATTCTCAGGGAGACGTAATACCGCTTTTTCATTATCAAGGTAAGCCACTTCAAACGAAACGTCAGACTCACATTGATAAGTCACGAATTGATTATCCGATGCTGCGCTCTCAGTCTCAGGAGCTGCTGATTTAGAGCACCCGACTAATGCAACTGAACATAGAGATGCTACTAACATAGCTTTCATACTTCGTTCCTCATCTTTATATAGTGGGCAAATATGGTGGACAACACTCATTTGCATACTGAGCGATAGGTCTGTGTTTAGCCTTTCAAATATGCGGGTACATCTTTAATGCTATCCAGCACGACACTGGCAAGTGCCTCACCCTTTTCAGTCACGGGTTTACCGGTTCTCACCAAGACTCGGGTACCAACACCAGCGGCTTCTGCTGCCATCATGTCTTCAGCTTTATCGCCGATCATGACAGAATTCGCCATATCAATTTTCAGAAAGTCACGAGCAGAAATGAACATACCTGGTTTAGGCTTGCGACATTCACAATCTTGCTTGTAGTCGCCAATGCCGTGTTCAGGGTGATGAGGACAGTAATAGATACCATCTAACTCAACGCCATTATCGACAAAGTTCCAATCCATCCATTGCGTCAAAGAAAGAAAACGATCTTCGCTAAACTTGCCACGAGCAATACCAGATTGGTTGGTCACAAGTACCAATAAATAGCCCATATCTTTAAACGCTTTCGCCGCTTCAAACACACCATCGATGTATTCAAAGTCATGCTCATCATGTACGTAGCCGTGATCAACATTAATCACACCATCACGATCTAAAAAAACAGCCGGTTTAGACAAAATTCAGTTCTCTATCAACTCTCTATTAATCATTAATTATTACACGCTTTATTTGCTTCATCACTATCTATTTAGTTTTGCGTTCGTTAACGATTTGTTTCTACCCTAGCAACACGATCGACGTTTAGCCGTCTAGACGTAAAAATATCTATTGACTTAGATCATAGAACACCATAGCATCATCTGTAAATCGAACGAGCTATCGATATATTATTCTGTTTTACCTGCACGAGTTCCCCTATGATTAAAGTGAATCAAGTCAACAAGGTTTTTTATCAAGGCACTAAAGAAATCAATGCCTTAATTGATATCAACCTCCACATTCCTCAAGGTCAAATCTTTGGAGTCATCGGCTCTTCAGGTGCAGGCAAAAGTACCCTAATCCGCTGTGTAAACATGTTGGAAGCTCCAACGTCTGGTGAAGTGATTGTTGACGGTATTGACCTAACAACACTCAGCAAATCAGAACTCAGCGAAGCGCGTCGTAACATCGGCATGATCTTCCAGCACTTCAACCTGCTGTCTTCTCGTACTGTATTTAACAATGTAGCACTGCCTTTAGAGCTTGCTGGTAAAGATAAAGCAGCGATTGAAGCAAAAGTGAGTGAGCTACTTGAACTTGTTGGTCTATCAGACAAGCGTGACACCTATCCAGCCAACTTGAGTGGCGGTCAAAAGCAGCGTGTTGCGATTGCTCGCGCACTGGCCTCTGACCCGAAAGTATTGCTATGTGATGAAGCGACCAGTGCACTCGATCCTGCGACTACTCAATCTATTCTTGAGCTACTGCGTGAAATCAACCGCAAGCTGAACATCACTATCCTGCTTATTACTCATGAAATGGATGTAGTGAAAAGCATTTGTCACGAAGTGGCGATCATTGGCGGCGGTGAATTGGTAGAGAAAGGGACTGTCGGTGACATCTTTGCACACCCTAAGACAGAACTGGCACATCAATTTATTCGCTCAACCTTGGATCTTACGATTCCTGAAGATTACCAAGCACGCTTGCAAGAAACTCGCGTAAACAGCAGCTACCCGCTGGTACGCCTTGAGTTTACTGGCGCAACGGTCGATGCTCCGCTGATGACGCAAATCGCACGTAAGTTCAACATCGATGTCAGCATCTTAAGTTCAGACCTGGATTACGCCGGCGGCGTTAAGTTCGGCATGATGGTTGCTGAACTGTTCGGTAATGAAGCCGATGATAATGCTGCTATTCAATTCCTACGCGACAACAATGTAAAAGTAGAGGTACTTGGCTATGTCCTTTAGTTTCAACGAGATTGCTGACTGGATCAGCCTTAACGGTAACCTTCTATTAGGCGCAACAGGCGAAACCCTTTACATGGTTGCTGTAGCAGGCATTGTTGGCTTCGCTGTCGGTATCCCATTAGGCGTGATTCTACATACGACTAAAAAAGGTGGTCTGTTAGAGAACACCAAGTTAAACAAAATTCTCGGTGCGGTTGTGAACGTGGGTCGTTCAGTGCCTTTCTTAGTACTGATGGTTGCGATCATCCCACTGACTAAGATGCTGATTGGTACCTTCATTGGTACAACAGCAGCGATTGTTCCACTGACGATTGGCGCTATCCCATTCGTGGCTCGACTTATCGAAAGTGCGCTACTTGAAGTACCAACAGGTCTAGTGGAAGCGGCTCAATCAATGGGCGCAACACCAACACAAATCATCAATAAGGTTCTGCTTCCTGAAGCACTACCGACTATCATCAACTCAGTAACGATTACATTAGTGACGCTGGTGAGCTACTCAGCAATGGCAGGAACTGTTGGTGGTGGCGGCCTAGGTGATGTCGCGATTCGTTACGGATTCCACCGTTATGATGTGACTATCATGGCTGTGACGGTAGTAATGTTGATTGTGCTGGTACAAATTATTCAATCAATCGGTGATTCATTGGTTCGCCGTGTTGACCACAGATAACGACTTACAGACCAAACTCAAAGTCGTCTGAACCAAATTAAATAGATTTATTAAAAGGAGATTATTATGAAATTTAGCCTTAAAGGTTTACTTACTATCGCAGCAGCGGCATCAGCGCTAGTACTAGCAGGTTGTGGTGACAAAGAAGTCGACACTTCTAAAGTAAAAGTTGGCGTAATGGCAGGTGCTGAAGCACAAGTTGCTGAAGTTGCAGCTAAAGTAGCAAAAGAGCAGTACGGCCTAGATGTTGAACTAGTAACTTTCACAGATTACGTAACACCAAACGCGGCACTGGATGATGGCTCTATCGACATCAACGCATTCCAACACGCACCGTACCTAGATCAGCAAGTAGCTGACCGTGGCTACAAGCTAACTATCGCTGGTAACACATTTGTTTACCCAATCGCGGGTTACTCTAAAGAAGTGAAATCTGTAGACGAAATCCAAGACGGCGCGCGTATTGCGGTACCAAACGATCCAACAAACCTAGGTCGTTCTCTACTGCTTCTTGAGCAACAAGGTCTTCTTGAGCTTCGTGAAGGTGCTGGTCTTCTAGCAACCGTTCGTGACATCGTTAAGAACCCTAAGAACCTAACCATTGTTGAACTAGACGCAGCACAACTGCCACGTTCTCTAGATGACGTAGCACTGTCTATCATCAACACAACTTACGCGAGCTCTATCAACCTGACTCCGCAAAAAGACGGTATCTTCGTTGAAGACAAAGATTCTCCATACGTAAACCTAATCGTTTCTCGTGAAGAAAATCTAAACGCAGAAAACGTACAGAACTTCGTTAAAGCTTACCAAACTGAAGAAGTATACAAAGCAGCTTCTGATATCTTCCAAGGTGGCGTAGTTAAAGGTTGGTAATCAACTAAACGACAGCAATCTATAGATACCCGAAGGGGCTGACATAACGTCAGCCCCTTTTTATTGGTTAGGATTTACAAGAAAGTTCGACTTACCACCAAGCTTCCACTTGCATACCAACGCTCATTTCACTGTTTTTACCTTCACCGAAGGCATTGTCATTTTCAGCATCGTTTAGGTAAGTCGCAAAGATACGGAATTCAGGACGCGACCAGAAACCCACTTGTGGAACCCAAGCCTGAGCGATTGTAAATTTACCACCCGCCCCATCTTTGTTATCGATAGTTTCAACAAAGCCACCAATTTCAAGAATGGTACGCATACGCTTGTCCCACTTGTAAAGCGGACGAATGACAGCACTGAAAGAATCATCATCGCTATTATTCGCGCCAACCCCCGTCGACATGGCATAACGGACAGTGTGGCCAAACTCAATATTCTCACCAATCGCAAGTACACCCCAGTTAATCAATCGAAAGCCCTCGGCGTCATTATTATTTGCATCACGTACGATGCCCTTACCGGTACCAAAGGTTGTCATCTGCTCGGCATAGCCAGAGTTAGCGACTTGGAGAATCGTTTTGTTGAAGCCACCAGTAAGATTTTGATTCAAACTTGCCGTTAGCATTACGCTGTCATCCGCATCGACTGTTTGACCTTGTTTTTCATTGGCGAAGTTCATATCAATGCCGACCTCAAGATCCGCATTTTTCCACAGTGGAATCCCGGCATAGCGCACGTCAGCAATCATGGCTGTGGTTTCTTTCCCATCAAATACATCGCCCGTAACGGTGTCTTGAATCAAAGCGACCGATAATTTACCTGGCCCCATATTGATGTGTTCAACACCAGCACCAATACCACTGACATCCCAGTAGTAGTTATCAACGATGTGTACATCATGACGTTGGTAGTAACGTTCACCCGCCCAAATTCCAATATCCTTATCTTCAAACAGCCCGACCGCCTGAACATTCAATTGCACCACATCAACGCTTTTATCTGCGGCGTTCTCATCTTGGCCTTGCCAGTACGACAACATGGAATCAACTAAAAATGAAACGTCGTCCTCGGCATACACCTCTTTCTTAAAACCAAACTCGCCATACAGGTCATTTTCGTTGCCAAGTCGGCCAACTTTACTCACCTCCCATTTGCTATTTGAACCACCTTCATTACTCTGGCCAACGCCGCCACGCATGTAGCCATTGAATTCCAATGGCGTGGTTTCATCAGCGTATAAATTAGGAGCAAGTAAAGCAGTAGAGAGTGCAGCAGCAATAGGTAACAGTTTCATCGTCCATTCCTTTAAGATCTAGAATTACGTTATTCTTATACATGGGAACATTCCCATGGGATCGATCCCATGTATATTGAGAGGAATATAAATTGAAAGAGAACTGGTTGATTACTGTGATCCAGTTAACTATTGAAATGATCAAAAGTTGATGGGTGTGGAATTATTCTGGTGAATACTTAAGGACTACAGAGCGAGAGATAAAACACAGAATGGACGTATTAAAGTACAAAATTCGTTCGACAAGATGGGTTCTCCCAATACTGATAAACGATCAATATTAAGGAATAAAAAGAGAAAGAAACGGGAAGCTAACAGGGAGAAAAGCAGAGGAAAAAGTATCGAAGTATTGGCTCAGACTTCGATACTCTGAATCTAAAATAGAGCTAAGTGGGTTACTTAATATGATCCCAAGAGATGTTCGACACCAAACGGCAGTCATCACACTTGAAATAGAAAATGTCGTGGATCGGCGCATCTAACAGCCATTCACCACCACATTGTGGGCATTTACGCTCTTTTTCAGCTTTTAAGCTAATGCCGCCCACACGGTATAAGTAGTAATATGTTGGGATCTTAGTGAGGTACTCAATGCGCCCTCTTAAACCCCAGCCGCGTTTGAACAATACGCTTTTGGTATCACTGATCTCCGTCAGAGTTGCGTGTTCAGCACGACAACCACCGCCCATTTGAACTTCATCGCAGGCTTGCCATTCTGTCTGCCACTTCAGTACGGCTTTATGGTCGCCATTAAATGTCGGAGGGTTGCGATATAAAGGAATAGGCAACAAGCTGTCGCCACTGCGTAGCGGTGAACAGGTATGCACGAACGTCGTGTACAACACTTGCCAGCTCGGCGCTTCATCTTCTGCCACTTCTTCGGAGTTAAGGTCTCGGCCAAGCAAACGCATTTTAGGCGTAAGTAAGCTCGCGTTAGACAAACGGTCAAAACACACTTTAACGAAGTCTGAGTGGTTCCGTGGGTGCAAACTGTCTTGCTCTGGGCACACAACGCGAACATAAAATTCGCCGTCACCCATCACGATAGGAAACTCACGTCCCAACACTTGTCCGTTATAACGAAGTGCATCCATCAAGCCATTAACCGCCTTGTCGACAGCGCTTACCGTTGTGTTATCAAAACACTCAAATTGAAGTTCTAGTACGTACATCTATTTATACCGCTGGTTGTAACTTTTCTAAAAATTCTGCCAATGTCTCGGCTAGTACATCACGATTTTTTGTGCCTAAGCGCTCTAGAATCACGTTACCGGTTAGGTTACAGATCGAGATAACATCCAGTTCAGCATCGGTAGCTGCAATAAACACTGTCGGTTTTAGCTTCAAACGACGCTGAGTCACTAAGTGACCTAAGATATTTTCTTGCAGGCATTCGAAGTCATCATCACTCCAAATTTGCAATAAAGTCAGTTCATTACCATCAAAAGTAGCGTTCATGTCTGCGCTGTATTGTGCGCCGTAGAAAGTCTTGATGTCTTCATGCAGCGTCAACTCGATACCTGTTTCAACGTTAGTGAAATCAGCAAATTGCTCACGTGGATAGTTTTTCCATAACACGGCATCGCCGCTCTTTTCTTCTACGCAAGGCGACACAATATCCACCAACTCCTCATTGCGAGGTAAACTTTGGTGTTGCAGTTGCCACGCGTCAACGTATCGCTGACTAAAAGAAAGTAGTGCGTCTTGAGCACGTTGAGTCATGAAAATCTCCTAAACACAAAATAATAAATAGAATCCGAGCCCTTTCAGCACCGATTAAGCGATGACTTAATGACAGGGTAATGGGGATTCAGTAAAATCGACCCCATTCTAATCGAATTTGAAACGAAAGTATGAGCAAATATTCTGACGCAAAAGAGCTAGCGGGTTTAACCCTAGGCCAAAAAACTGAGTACTCTAACCAATACGATGCAAGTTTATTGCAACCAGTACCTCGTAGCCTGAATCGTGATGACCTTGCGCTAAACGGTGACCTGCCTTTTGTTGGCCATGATATTTGGACGATGTACGAACTTTCGTGGCTAAACAGCAACGGCCTACCACAAGTGGCTGTGGGTGAAGTTTTCATCCCTGCAACCAGCCCAAATTTAATTGAATCAAAATCTTTCAAGCTGTACTTGAACAGCTACAACCAGACTCAATTTGAAAACTGGGACCAAGTCACTGAGCGCCTGACCCAAGATTTGTCTGTATGTGCAGGCGAAACGGTGATAGTGAATGTAAACTCAGTAACCGATTACACCAACCAGCCTATCGTAACGATGGAAGGCGACTGTATCGATAACCAAGACATCCAAATCACTAGTTACGACTTTGAAGCGTCACTGCTTGAAGGGGCTGCTGGCGAGCAAGATGTTGAAGAAACACTGCACAGCCATCTATTGAAGTCGAACTGCTTGATCACTAATCAGCCAGACTGGGGCAGCGTTGAGATCGCATATTCAGGTAAGCAAATTGACCGTGAAGCTCTGCTACGCTATTTAGTTTCTTTCCGTGAGCACAATGAATTCCACGAACAATGTGTTGAACGTATCTTCACTGATATCATGAAATACTGTGGCCCATCGAAGCTAATCGTGTTCGCACGTTACACGCGTCGTGGTGGTCTGGATATCAACCCATATCGTTCAACCGAGCAAGATAGACCAAGCCACAATAAGCGTATGGCTCGCCAATAATCAGGCGAAAAGCACTTACTCTTATTTGAACCTATCCAATCTTTAAAGGGACATTGAAATGCGTTGGTTATACGTTGTTAGTCTATTTATTTTAAGCTTCAGTACATCGGTCAATGCGTCGGTCTACTCGTCGGCGTTACTCAACGAGGCTAACAACCTTGTAGAGATTGAGCCGAGCCAAGCAAAACAAATGGCCAACAGTTACCTAACGCTGCGTGTCCTTTCAGATCAACGTGAGAAAAGCCCATCGGCTATTTCTCGCGAAGAAACTGATTCTTCCATTCGAACGCCAAACAGCAGTATTGATGCGTACAAAATCTTAGCCAAAGCTGAATACAACCTTGGCCATACTCATACTGCCATTCAGCACATTGAAGAAGCCTCAGAACTGGCTAAAACTTATAAGCTTGAATACCTAACGCTTGATCTACAGATACTGAAAGTTAGATTGCTTTGGCTCAGCGATAAAAAGTCGACGAAAGCAAAAAATGAACTCGTCAGTATTGAAGCGAACCTAGAATCAATCAACAAAACGCTGCGTCTAACAGAAGGCATCACCTATCGATTGATCATGTTGAAGGCGGAGATCGCCTCTTATGAAAACAAAATCGACGAAGCCGAAAAGTACTACCAAGAAGCTAAAACATTCCTAGATCAGCGCTACTCTGAAAAAGTCACGATTGATTACCATATCTCTGTTGGTGAGTTTTATCTGACCCACAAAGAATATAACCACGCACTTTCTGAATTGTTGTATGGCTACTGGAAATCAGTGGAAGGCAACCTAAGTTCGCGCTTGGCTAAAGTAAACCGCCTGCTTGCACAACTTTTCTTCGAGCGACAAGTCCTAGACAAAGCACTAGAGCATCTATCTCAAGCTGCTGATTTTTATGATAACTTCGAAAATTCTCCCGTATTAGCACAAGTGCTTAAGAAGATGGGTGATGTGTACTTCTTCCAAGGTAAATACAACCTTGCCCTCGTGCATTTCTTCAACGTCCTTGATCACGAGAGTACAGACCGAGATATCCACCAAGTCATTGATATTCGTCTAAGTTTATCGGCAACCTATCTGCGCCTTTATAACTACCCTCTAGCCGAGCAATACCTAACCCGTGCTCTTGAGCTGCTGGAATATACGGACATTCCAAAGCTGGAAGGTCGTGCTGCACTGTTATCAGCAGGATTGGCTTATCACCTGCAAGAGAGCGAAGATGTGATAAAGCATGCGACACGTGCGCTTGAGATCTCACGTCAGATAGAGAACATGCGTCTTTCGCAGCGTTCGTACTACTTACTCTCTTTAGGTTATGAGCAGGCAGGTCGTCCGCAACAAGCGTTGGCTAACCTTAAGCAGTACAACAGCCTTGTCTCTTTGGAACAGCAAAAGCTCAACCGTGTTGGTGAAGACGCATTCCGCCAACAGAAAGAGTTTGCCGAACAAACCCTGCACTACGCAGGCCAAGCGCAAGAGCTAGAAAAGTACAAACTAGAGCATCGCAAGTTCCAGAAAATATCGTTCGCCCTATTCTTGTTCAGTATTATCTTGTTCTTCTTTGTGCTTCGCCGTGGCTACCTCATTCAAACCTTAGCCAAAGAAGTCGACTCACTACGAACAGACTTGTTTACACACTCGCGATCTAAGCTCCCGAACCTCAGAATGCTGAATGCCAAGCTGTCCAACTCGCTAGAACAAACCAGCCAAACCTTCGAACAGTGGCAACTTGGCGAGCTAATCTATGAACCATTGAATGATCGTCTCCGCTTCGTGATGATTGATTTACCCTTCCTACGTAACATGTATACGCAGAACGGTTATAAAGCGGGTCTAGAGTTAGAAGATGCTTTTGGTGAATTCTTGAAAGAGAAGCTTGAAGGCCCTGCTCGTGTCTATCACTTCTCAGACGCGAACCTGCTTTACATCGAACCTAACTCAGACCGAGATTCATCACCAGAGACGATGTTTAAAAAGATACAATCTTGGATTACCGACTTTGAACCCAAGCGTAATATCAACCGAACAATTCGTATGGGTATCGCTGACTACCCGTTCTTGCCTAGAGCTTACACCGCTATTAATGACCAAGAGCTGTTGGATGTTTTATTGATGTCGACGAACCTAGCACGAGAAATCAGCCTTAAAGAGCGAAGCAGCCAATGGGTATATCTCAAAGCCATTGATAATGCGCCCGCAGCAAGCCTTGCAACAGGTAACATAAGAGAAGCTTGTAAACATGCGATTAATCAAGGGTTAATAAAAATACAATCGTCCTACCAGAATGAGGACAACATCAAAAAAATGCTAAAAGATGACTGATTTGCGAGCGGTTGAGGCCTGCAACTCGTGACCTTATTTTTAGTTTTGTTATTATCGATGCAATGGAATTTCATCTAAACGATCGTGATCGGTCTACTCGGCGCTAATTAATACATCTATGGGCATTCTCGAACAAGACATTCACGCGCAACTCCACCAGCTGAAAGTTCAGCTGGAACAAGTTCGTTTGACACAGAGAGACACTTCGTTCAAGTTTATTAGAGAGCAGAAAGTTCTAAAGCGTATCGTTACATCATTAAGTGACGCGTGCGTTGGAAGTAACGAACATTTAGATGAAAACCTTATTGCCTTGCGGGAAGAGCTAGAAAAGCAAAAAGACATTAGCTCAATGATCCCCAAATTGGCAGTATTAGAAAGGATGCTTAAGCAGAAAACGTTGGCTATGGATAAACAGAACGGATATCTGGACGATAGCATTAAGCACAGTGGTGAAACGCTACAACGCATTACTGGTCTTCCAGCGCAGTTGAAACGCGATCTACGAAACTTACTTAGCTTCTCCGAATGCAATGGCAGTCAGAAAGTCGACCACGCCATGAAGCTTCTCAGTATTTATGAGCGTGCCATAAAGATTATGGCGAACAACTCTCGCACTCATTTTGGCGATACAGCTCAATCTCCTGAGCAAGAATTACTTTCGGATCTTTCCACAGAGTTACAACACTTGATCACTGAACTCGACTTCGAGGGTGAATCAGGTGACTCGCTTATCGATATTCGAGCAAAGCTCCTATTGGGTGTTTCAACACAAAACCTACTTGAACTGTCACTTCAGATTCTCAAACTGGTTATTGAAGGCACTAATTTAGAGCGTAAGAAATCTGAACAGTTTATCGATCAGCTCAATGCTTCACTCTCTTCTAGCATCAAAACTGCAGACCAAAATACCGATCAAAGCCAAAGCTATTTTGAGCACCGCCAAGGCCTTAACTCTGAGTTAAGCGACCTTGTCGTCAAAAGTCAAAACTCGGTTGAGAAAGCCACTGATATTACTGTCTTGAAGCAGTCGATTAATCCGCTTCTTAGCGAGATAGCTTCTCTGTCAGAGCGACTCAATCATGCAGAGCAGAAAGAACAAGCTTTGATCGAACGAATGAGTTACGGAAAGACTCAACTAAATTCTCTTTACGAAGTGACCCAAGACTACAGAAAGCGTCTTGAGGATCAGGCTCAGCGTATGCTGCTTGACCCACTCACTAAGGTTTACAATCGTACCGCTTTTACCGATCGCTTAGAGCTTGAGTACCGTCGTTGGATTCGCGCACAACACTCACTACGCGTTGTACTGCTAGACATCGATAATTTTAAAGCAATTAACGATAGCTTTGGTTATACCGCGGGTGATAAAGCACTTAAAATCATCGCAAGAACCATCATTAAAGAGGTCGGCATTACTGATACTGTGGCTCGTTTTTCTGGTGAAGAGTTCGTCTTGTTACTTCCAGAACAAACGGATGAATATTGCCATCAGGTGATTCAGAACATTCAGGCTCAAGTAAGTCGCTTACCTTTTAAATTCCGCGACCAACAGATCACCATTACTCTGTGTGCGGCAAGTACTCAGTTTAAAGAATCAGATACACCGGAAGAAGTGCTAGAGCGATTAAATAAGACGCTAAATAAAGCAAAACAACGTGGCACTAACCAAATCATTTGGCACTAAGCCAGCCTAACATTTAATTTATTTCATTTTTTCAAATACTTATCACATACCAATTCCCTCAATGTTTGCTAAGCTAATGATTAACATTCGCTTAACAAGCATTTTTGACAAGCAATGCGTATAGAAGCTTTTAAGTCTCTATATATGAACTTAAGAAACTGTATGTATGAACTTAAGTCTCTTTATATATGAACCTAAGAATCAGTGTATACGTACTTAAGCATCTGTATATAGGCTCGTAAGCCATTCTAACTAAGTCATTAAGCAACGCTGTCGTAACCGTTTCGTCTGGTTAACTCTCTCACCTTTAACCAAACACTTTCAACGTTTGCTTCTCACCTCGAGCCAGAGGGTCACTTCAACGTCCCCTGCTCTTTTCAACAAGGAGGCACTATGATCACTCATATCAGCCCTGCCGGTAGCATGGATTTACTCTCTCAACTTGAAGTTGAGCGTCTTAAGAAAACCGCTTCTAGTGATCTGTACCAACTGTATCGTAACTGTACGTTAGCGGTACTCAACTCGGGTAGCCACACCGACAACTCCAAAGAGTTGCTCGACAAGTATCAATCGTTTGATGTTGAGGTCGTCCGTCGTGAGCGAGGAATCAAGCTCGAACTGAGCAACCCTCCAGAACATGCCTTTGTCGATGGTGAAATCATCAAGGGTATCCAAGAACACTTATTCTCAGTGTTGCGCGACATTGTCTATGTCAACATGCATCTTGCAGATAACCAAAGACTCAACCTGACCAATGCCACTCATATTACCAACCTTGTATTTGGTATTTTGAGAAATGCAGGCGCACTTACGCCAGGTATCGAACCTAACCTGATCGTGTGTTGGGGTGGTCATTCAATTAATGCAACTGAATACCAATACACTCGCGAAGTGGGGAATGAACTTGGCCTACGTGAACTGAATATCTGTACCGGTTGTGGACCGGGGGCAATGGAAGGGCCAATGAAAGGAGCTGCAATTGGTCACGCGAAACAGCGTTACACCGATCATCGTTATCTGGGGCTGACCGAGCCTTCGATCATTGCGGCTGAGCCACCAAACCCAATAGTGAACGAACTGGTGATCATGCCAGATATCGAGAAGCGTCTTGAGGCATTCGTTCGTATGGCGCATGGCATTATCATTTTCCCAGGCGGCCCCGGCACAGCCGAAGAGCTACTGTACATCTTAGGGATTATGATGCACCCAAATAACGTCGACCAACCAATGCCGATTGTTTTAACAGGCTCAAAAGAGAGTGAAGCTTACTTCCGCTCTATCGACAAGTTCATCGGCGAAACCTTAGGGCCTGATGCGCAAAAACACTATGATATCGTAATTGATGACCCAGCACGCGCTGCGAAAATCATGAAACAAGCGATGCCAGATGTGCGATCTCACCGTAAAGAGACTGGCGATGCCTACAGCTACAACTGGTCACTGCATATTGAACCTGAGTTCCAACTGCCATTCGACCCTACGCATGAATCTATGGCGGCGCTTGATCTGCATATGGATCAGAAAACAGAAAGCCTTGCGGCTAATCTACGTAAAGCCTTCTCAGGAATTGTAGCAGGTAACGTCAAAGCTGAAGGTATTTTGGAGATAGAGAAACATGGCCCCTTCCTGATTGATGGCGACAAAGAGCTGATGACAAAAATGGACCAGCTGCTGAATGACTTTGTTGAACAACATCGAATGAAACTGCCGGGAGGCACTGACTATGTTCCTTGCTATAAAATTATGCCTAGCAGCGAATAACGGCAAGTAACTGATAACAAGCCACAAGAATAAAGTTAAACAAGTCATGACGTTTACGTCACCAAAGTTTCAACTCACCAAGTGATACGTTACTATAAGGGGCTAGCAGCCCCTTATTTATTGCCTATTTAGTGGAAACTTATGTCTATCCATCTTGTTATTATCGATGCCTTGAACCTCATCCGACGCGTGCACTCTGTTCAGCCGGACCCAACCGATATTGCAAGAACCATCACCACGACAGCTCGCACTCTTAATCGCATCCTAAACGAATCAAAGCCCACTCATATCATTGCGGTATTTGATCATCATTTACAAGATCGAGGTTGGCGTGCGGAAGTCCTTCCCGCTTATAAGCAAAACCGTAAGCCGATGCCAGAACCTTTAATGAAAGGTCTCGATGCGATTCAACAAGCTTGGTGGGAATTAGGGATTGATTCACTGCTGTCTGATGGCGATGAAGCAGACGATCTAGTAGCTACACTCGCTAAGAAAGTGGCTGATCATGGAGAAACGGTTACTATCATCTCGACAGATAAGGGCTACTGCCAACTGTTGTCTCCAACGCTACAAATCCGTGATTATTTCCAACACCGTTGGTTAGATAAACCCTTTATCGAAGCGGAATTTGGCGTAAAGCCAGAGCAACTAGCAGATTACTGGGGGTTAACAGGCGTCAGCTCAAGCCAAGTCCCCGGAATTCCAGGTATAGGGCCAAAAGCAGCCAAAGAGATATTAACGACATACCCTGATATCGAAACAGCATTCCTAGCTGAAGACTTACCGAAAAAGTATCGTAAGAAATTCGATGAGCATATCGAGTCGGCTCGCGTATGTAAGCTCGTTTCTGCACTCAAAACAGACATCGATTTAGGTTTTAATCTGCAAGATATTCGCTACGAAGCTGTGTCTTAATCCAACGTTACAAATTTAGTCATTAAAAGCTAACCGTTAGAAACAGATCGCTTATAAATCAAAAAAATTAGAAACTCAATCATTAGAAAGCAGAAAAGCCTTAGTCTGAACTAAGGCTTTTTTGTTGTTTCATTTTAAGACGAAACATTGCACTTATACTGATAACTCTCTATTTCTAGAGTAACTTTCAGCTAAGAGCAGATTAGAAGCTATAAGCGATAGAAGCTTTAAAGTTACGACCTGCTTCATAGCTGGTGTACTTTTCTGAACCCCAAGAGATACCAAAACCAGTATGCTCAGCGTACTTCTTATCAAGCAGGTTATCGATACCAAGGTTCATCTCTAGGTCTTTAGCAAACGTCGGTGTGTAAGCCGCCCAAATGTTGTGTGTAGCGAAACCAGAGCGTTTGATCTCTTTGCCTTTTTCGTTCTCGTAATCGTTCCCCGGAACAAAGCGAGAGTCCCAACCAAACACAAATTCATTGTTTAGGCTGTAGTTAAAACCGGCCTTAAAGTTATGAATACCGGTTTTATTCATGTGGCTTGTCTTGCCATTTTTCAGGCTCTTTTGCTCGCCATCAGAGTAAGAGTGGTTAGCGTAAACACTTAACGCGTCTAACTGATAGCTCAATACAGTCTCTACACCCCAAACTTCAACATCATACTTATTCGATAATGTTGCGTTGTTCTTAGTTGGGTGCATTTGGTTATCAAGGTCATAGGTATAAGCCGTGAAACCTAGAATCGCGTAATCAGCCGCAAGCAAACGTGTTAGCTCGTAATCAAAACCTGCTTCGTAGTTATTACCCGTCATCGCCTTAGTATCAGACTGCTTAACTTTGCTTGGTGCTTTCATCGTTAGCGTTTCTGGTAGTGACGCGCCTTTAAACAGACGACCGTAACCCACACGAAGTTTTAGGTTTTCCGTTGTTTGGTATTCACCTTTGAACTTTGGAGATAGCTGATCAAACTCGCCCTTATACACGCCACCCAGTTTATGAACGTCGTAACGAAGGCCCGTTGTTAAACGGAAGTCGCTGAACTCGTACATATCTTGCAGATACAGACCATAAGCCGTCACGGTACCACCATCCATGCTGTAGTTCTCGGTTTGACCTTGCTTAGTACCGCTTTGGTAAACGCCATCGCCAGCATCAATCCATTGTTCAGCTTTGTAACCATCAAGACCGTAAGTAAGCTCATGCTCACCAACCCAAGAGATATTACGAATGTCACCACCGATGGTCGTCACGTTGTATTCACGATCAGGGATAGCAATTGTACCGTCTTTAATCCAATCGCCGTTCGCGTCTTTGTCCCAAGCAGTGTCAACAAGCGCGTCACGATCCATGTACTGACGGTTGTAGTAGACGTTAGTTTTCAGATGAACCAAATCACTGCCTGCATCGTATTCATGCTGCAGAGTCACAGTATCTCGGTTTAGTGAGTGGTAGTTGTGCTCGTCGTCAGCATACAGTGCACCGGCCTTCTCACCAGAAAGCTGACGCTTACCGCCATCACTGTATCGGTTGAACGTTAATTTGAATTCGTTGGCGTCATTTGGGATGAAAACAACCTTAGCTAAGCCAGACTTCAGCTCACCCTGCTTTGATGTTACCGCTTTCTGATCGGGAATATGCAGGTCACCATCTTCTGAGTAGTTAGCAATACCCATGAACTGCAGTTTGTCGTTCACTTTTGCGTACACTGCCACGTTGGTTGCGAAGCGCTCGTAAGCCGTTTGGTAGCTTGTTTTTACTCGAGCGCCAATGCTTTCACCTGGCTTAAGAAAGTCGCTCGGGTCTTTCGTCTCGTAACTAAACGAACCGTTGATCGCACCTGAACCCGATAGCGCAGAATTACCACCTAGTTCAATTTCGGCGCGCTTAAGCATCGCAGGATCAATTGCTTGGTCGCCTGAGTGGTGGAAGAGCTGGCCTTCTTGACGAGCACCATCAATGGTCACTACGGAAAATTTATCTTCCATACCACGTACAAACACTTTTCGAGAGTAACGTGCGTTTCCGTCTACCGTTACGCTAGGCATGGTGTTCAGAACATCTTTGATGTCCGATGCTTGTTTCTTTTCAAGGATATCTGAATTGATTTCTGTCTGAACAAGTTGATCAAGAGCGGAACCGATAACGACAACGGTTTCTGTGTCGTCTGCAGCAAGGGCAGTAAATGAAGTCAAGGCAACCGTAACGGCCACTGATAATGCTTTAAGTTTCATATTGTGTTTTTATAATTTATAGAATCAAGTAAGGAAGCGTGAATATTACACACTTTGAATGATAATTCTTATCATTTACATTCTTTACTTACATTCACTTACTTTTAATAAAATCACTTTTGGCTAGAATGTTCTTGTTGTAAAACTTACTTAGTTTTGCCGCTGAATTATTAATTAAATCCTGCTTCGTATCACCCCTGAATTAGGTAGCCGTAAGTCTCGATCTCTTACGGCTTTTTTAACTGACGAACGCAGAGGTTAAAGCAATAATCGGCGACGATGACCAAGCGACCAACCAAAAACGTCACCATCTATACCACCAAATTGCAGATACAAAAAATGCCCCATAAAGGAGCATTTTATTGGCCACTGACAAGCCGGTTAATGACTGATATTAGTCACTCTTCACTGCACTAACAATTAGTACGGTGAGATATTCGAAAGCGACTGAATATGAACCGTGATCTCTTCGCGATCATGATAAAGGTGCTTCGCCTGCATCTTGAATTTAACTTTGTTATCGATAAGGAACTGTTTTAGGTTCTCGATATCTTGTAGTACTTCATCGTAGCGACCTTTCATTGGCAACTTAAGGTTAAACAGAGCTTCTTTCGCCCAACCTTTGATGATCCACTCACCCATAAGGTGTGCAACACGAGCTGGCTTTTCAACCATGTCACAGATAATCCAAGTCACGTTCTTACGGTCTGGTTCGAACTTAAAGCCATCCACCATGTGGTGCTTAATTTGACCCGTTTCCATCAGGCTATCTGCCATCATGCCGTTATCGACACAGTGAACAAACATAGATCGCTTAACCAATTGGTAAGTCCAACCACCTGGACACGCACCTAAATCTACGCCCCACATACCCGGAGCCAGACGCTCGTCCCACTCATCACGAGGGATGAATACGTGGAATGCTTCTTCTAGCTTCAATGTAGAACGGCTTGGCGCATCTGATGGGAATTTCAAACGAGGAATGCCCATGAAGAACTGTGAGTTGTTGGTTGGGTAAGAGTAACCAACAAAACAGTGACCCGGCGCGATAAAGCATAAATGAAGCACTGGCTTCTTAGCGTTATCTTTCGCAGTCATCAGGCCTTTACCACGCATTGCTTGACGCATCGGCACGGTAAACTTACGGCAGAACTTCAAAAGCTCTTTCGCTTCATTGGTATCTGGCGTTTCAATACGGATATCACCACAACGCGGGAAGCCTTCTTTCTCAGAAAGCGCCTCAAGAATTGGAGAGATACGATCGTCTGTTGGGAGATCTTTGATTTCAACAGCAACCGCTAACATTTGACGAGCAAAGATCAGTGATTGGAAATCAACTTCTTTGATCAGCTTATCGGCTTCGCCAGCTTGATAACATTCAAACAATACAAAGCCTGTATTGCTCTTTAAGCGAGGAAAACCAAACACTTCCAGTTGTGTTGCCTTGTCTTGAATTTCGCCAGCACATTCTTTTTCAAAACCAGAGCGACAATAAAGTAGTACGTGTTTCACTGAGTTACCTCTTTTATATTCAAAGCAGCGAAGGAGAAGACTCCCCAACCAATGATAAATAGTAGACCACCAAACGGTGTTATAGGGCCAAACCATTTTATTCCTGTCAGTGCTAAGCCATAAAGGCTGCCACTAAAACAAAGGATGCCGATGATAAAGCAAATTGCCGCAATGAAAAAATATTTTTGTGATTTAGCGCCAAGTTTCATCTGTAGCAGAGCGCCACACGCCAATATCGCCAGAGTATGGATAAACTGGTACTGAACACCGGTCTCAAACACGCCTAGCAGATACTCAGGTAAAATAGCTTTCAAGCCGTGCGCGGCAAATGCCCCAAGCATTACGGCAATCGCACCAGAAATGCCCGCGATAGTGAGTAAATACTTACTTCTCATTGAGCACCTCTTTGATAAACGCAGATAACTTCTCAACGGTTAACGCAATATTCTGCTGTTCGGTGTAACCAGAACTCTTACGAGGCTTAAAGCTGTGGTCGCCATCAGGGATAAATTCAACACGAATAGAATCCGACAGATCGAAGTCAGCAAACTCTTCACGCTTACCAAAGGTATCGCGCTCGCCTTGTAGAATAAGACATGGCTTTGTTAACTCAGCCAAGTGCTCACCTTTGTATTTCTCTGGTTTGCCTGGGGGATGAAAGGGAAAACCCAAACATGCCATTGCTGCCACCTTATCAACTTCAGACAAATGGCTCGCCATGCGTCCTCCCATCGACTTACCACCAATCACAAGCTTATCGGCATCAACCTGCTCAATAATCTCTTGGTAGGCTTCAAGTAGCTTAGGTGCTCTGTCAGGTGGACGACGCTTGCCATCTTCAGCTCGCTTAATCATGTAAGGGAAATTGAAGCGAATCACTCGTATTCCTTTAAACGCCAACCCTTTGGCTACCGACTGCATGAATTCATGATCCATACCAGCACCGGCGCCGTGCGCAAAGACAAAGGTTACTGGGTTGTCTTCACCATCAATAATTAGGTTACTCATCGAGTAAGTCCTCTTGTTCGCTTTGTGCTTTCGCTAACATCCAATCTCGGAAGGTCGCAATACGTCCCATGTCGGCTTGTTTCTCATGACACACCACATAGAAGGCATTTTTACTCACCAACACTTCATCAAATGGAGCCAACAATCGGCCGGCCTCGATTTCAGGCTGAGCCAAAACGTTGTTCCCCAGAGCAATACCTTGCCCATGGGCAGCAGCTTGCAACACCATGGTCGAGTGGCTAAAGATAGGGCCGTGATTCACGTTAACGCCATCAATGCCATTTTGTTTCGCGAACTGTTTCCAATCTTTTCTAGAGGTATCATGCAGTAGCGTATGGCATGCCAAATCGCTTAACGATTCTAGAGGTTTCGTTCCGAGCAACACCGACGGTGAGCAAAGAGGAATTAAGTATTCTTGGTAAAGCTTATCAGCTCTAAGCCCCGACCAATTGCCTCGCCCGTAGTAAATAGCCACGTCTACGTCATCCGTTAGCGAGCCTTCATCCATATCTACAGCTTTGATTCGCACATCGATATCCGGTTCTTGCTGATTAAAGTCAGCCAACCTTGGTACTAACCATTGAATCGCAAAACTTGGCGGTAAGCTGATGGTCAATGCACCCTTCTCGCTTCGCTCAAGTACCTTGTCTGTCGCCTCAGCCAAAGAAGTGAAGATATCTTTAATATCTAAGAAGTAGCTTTGACCCTCTTCAGTCAGCAACAAAGAGCGGTTTCTTCGGCGAAAGAGCTTTAATGACAAGAATTCTTCAAGCGCCTTAATTTGATGACTTACTGCAGCTTGAGTAACAAATAACTCTTCTGCGGCACGCGTAAAACTCAAGTGTCGAGCCGCGGCTTCAAACACTCTCAAGGAGTTTAATGGGGGTAATCGACGAGACATAGTTACTCTCTAAATTGGCATTAGTTTTTTTTATCTGAAACATTATAATTTGTCCATTGCCTAGCGGCCAGAGAAATTCTATATTTCATCCCGCAGCAGCTAGCCTGAACGGCTTGATTCTCTCCAGAATCAATTGGTTTAGCTCCTGCGATGTTGTGTTTGCAAACTCGTACTTTTCGAGTTGGGTAGAGTTCTACCAAATGTTTTGTTGCAGTTCCATACTGAAACGAGGCATATACTTCCTGTATTTATTTTGACCTGTCTGTCAAATTGGTTTGCACCGCCTTTAAGGCGGTGTTTTTTTATGCCCAAAGTAAAATAACAACAAGTTTATCAATAGCTGTGCTAATTAATCTTTATTATTTTTCATCGCTAATCACAGAATCAGACACCCACTCAAATAATCAACTGAACACATACAAATAGAACCATTGAGTTGCACTACAAAGTAACAGAATACTTCAAGATACTCACACTTCTTCAGTTACATATAAATCCGTTTAGAGCTCACCATTTCTATCAATCAAAAATTTTAAAGCTGAGCATGACGATAGCACGCCCAAAGTCACGCCTCTGTCTGACTACTGTAAATCATTCATAACAGAAAATAAAAAAGCCGCTTACTTTTCAGTAAGCGGCTTTGCAAAATTACAAACGGTTGGTCAACACACCACTATGGGCGGTAAACCTTAACGTTGTGGAAGCCTTGCTCTTGCAAGTAAAGCGCTTGCAGACGGCTCATGACACCACGGTCACAGTACAACAAGTACTCTTTCGATTGGTCTAGGTCACCAAACTGAGTTGAAAGCTTGAAGAACGGGATGTGTTTGATTTCAACACCATCGATTTCTAGTGGGCTTTCGTCTTCTTCGTCTGGGCTACGGATATCTAGAACGACTGCGTGCTCCGCAACGGCTTGAACTTGCTCCACTTCTGGTGCCTGTTCTTGGCTCTCTTTCTCGATATCACGGATATCCATAATACGAGCGTTCTCGATCACTTGATCCAGCACTTCGAAGTTAAACTTAGCTTCTTCCGCTTCTAGTTTGCCTTTCTTCGCTTTCACTGTTGGCTTCTTAGAAATAACACCACAGTACTCAGGCATTACTTTAGCGAAGTCTTCAGTACCAATCTTACGAGACAGGTCGATGATGTCTTCTTTGTCCCAGTTGATCAGTGGACGAAGGATCAAAGTATCCGTCACGTTATCGATATGACGCAGGTTAGTTAGCGTTTGGCTAGAAACCTGACCCAATGCTTCACCCGTTACTAGTGCTTCGATACCAAAGCGCTCTGCAACCATACCACCAGCACGCATGAACATACGCTTAAGAACAACGCCCATCTGGCCGTCTTCAACGTTCTCAAGGATCTCTGCGACTACAGGTTCAAAATCGATAGAGATGAACTTCACCTTTGCAGATGAGCCGTATTTATTCCATAGGTAGTGAGAAACTTGCTTAACGCCAATCTCGTGAGCTGGGCCACCAAGATTGAAGAAACAGTAATGCACCTTAGAACCACGTTTGATGTGTAGGTAGCTCGAAACGCCAGAGTCAAAGCCGCCAGAGATCAAGCTCAGTAGATCTTCCTGAGTACCTAGAGGGAAACCGCCTAGGCCTTTATGACGTTCAATTACTTGGTTTAGCTTGTCGTTCTCGACTTCAACTTTAACGGTAATATCTGGGTTTTTCAGTTTTACTTTTGCTGAGTCAACCGCTTGGTTTAGACCACCACCTACGTAGCGTTCTAGCTCGATAGAGGTAAAGTCATGTTTACCACGACGCTTAGCTCGCACAGAGAAAGTCTTACCTTCAATAAGACTACGGCTGCGCTCAAGAACTTGCTCGTAAATATCGTGCAGGTCTTTAAATTCTGATTGCTGAACCTCAAGGGAGTGATGAATACCCGGGGTTTGCGTCAATACTTCGAGTGTTTCTTTAAAGTATTTGTCGCTCTCAGACGTCACTTCGATGTAGTCGCGACGATTGAAGACAGCCACAGACTCAGTACGACGCTGAAGAATAGTACGAATATTACGTTCTAGAATCTTTGTGAAGCGCTTACGCACCGATTCACTTTTTACAAAAATTTCCGGGTGGGGCTTAACAATAAATTTCATAGTACTTTCACGCCAATAAGGTTCACAATTTTAATAAGTTCATCACCACGTAAAAGGTCATTTCACATAGTTATTGAAGCAATAATAGATCAATATTAAATCTAAGGGCGCGAATTATACATGAGAAAGTCAAACAAGGAAAAGAGTGCGTGCTTTGGTGCCATTAATAAACTCACCTTGGCGGCAAGCTACTATCTCAATTTCATCCCACCTCTTCTCTTCTCAGCTTGGTACAAACACTTTTATGTATCACACAAAGAAAAAGCCCAATCTACGACAGATTGGGCTTTGGAATGCATATTCTTGGTAAAGACTATTCAGCGATTGCTGGGACTTCTTCGCTATAGAGCGGCTCACCCTGCATGATACTGATCTCAACGCGGCGATTGAGGCTACGTTGCCATTCCGTATCGTTGGACTCGACAGGCTCTGTATCGGCCATACCACGCACTCTCAAACGTTGATGAGAGAAACCACGAACCTTTTCCATTTCTTGAGCAACAGACACCGCACGTTGCGATGATAAGTCCCAATTAGAACGGTAAAGCTCAGAATCGAGTCGCTGGTTATCGGTGTGTCCTGAGATTCGAACAATACCGGGCACATCTTTAACAAGCTCAGCAACCTGTCTCACCAATGGTCGGAACTTAGGTTGTAGGAAAGCAGAACCCGATGGGAATGCGCCCTTCTCGCGAATTCGAATCACAATCTGCTGGCCAAGATTTTCAACTTCAATCGCACCTTGGTCGATCTCTCGCTCAAGTGCTTTCTTGATGCTTTCCATCAAGGTTTCCATCTCTTGCGATTGAGCCTCGGCTTGCTGTTGCTGTTGGTCTGACTCAGAGTTTTGATTGTCGTGAGTCGACACCTCTGGAGACTTACCTCCGGTCATCTTGCCTTGGTCGCGCATCGTGCCGCCAGCACGCTCAGATTCACCTTCATGAAACTCTAGCGTTTGCTGAGTAATATCAATGGTCTGCTGCATGATCACGTCAATCGGTGTCGGCTCAGGGCGACCAGGGCGGAACTCTTGTGCAATGATGCTAGTGCCTTTCGGAATATCTTTCACTTCCAAGCGGTTTTGGACACCGAATGCAAACTTCATCGAACCGGCAATCTGCTTGAACTTCAATACGTCCATCTCAGAAAACGAGAGCAGCAGTACGAAGAAACACATCAGCAGTGACATCAAGTCAGCAAATGTTCCCATCCATTGAGGTAAACCGGGAGGGGGACATTTACATGGATTGTCTTCATCCATCTTCATTCTTCCCCCTTAATCAGTTTCACCATCAAGACTACGCTTACCTTCGTTCAGGTAACTCTTGAGGTAACCGTCAATCACTCGTGGGTTTTGACCATCTTGGATGGCTAATACACCGTCCATTACCAAGCGGCGGTTGAGCGTCTCTTGATCTCGGCGCAATGCAAGCTTGTCTGCGATTGGGAAGAACACCATGTTCGAAAGAATCGCACCATATAGGGTCGTTAAAAGTGCAACCGCCATCGCAGGACCGATCGCTTTAGGATCATCCATGTTCGAAAGCATCGCAACCAGACCAACTAAGGTACCGATCATACCCATCGCAGGGGCAACATCACCGAATGCAGAGAACACTTTCGCGCCCTGTTCGTGACGCTCTGTAGTTAACGCAATGTCTTTTTGCAGTGCCGCACGCACCACATCACCATCATGGCCATCGACCAATAGATCGATGCCCTTTTGCATGAAGCTGTTGCTGATTTCCATCTCTTCAAGTGCTAAGAAACCACCTTTACGTGCTGCATCAGCCATCTCTACAACTTTAGCGATAAGATCTTCAGGCTCGTCAGCTTTAAACATAAATGCTTTACCAGCGATTTTGGTCGCACCAAAGAATTGTCCCATGGTGAACTTCATCAGAACAACAAACGTTGAACCACCAACCACGATCAAAATGGATGTCGTGTCATAGAACATCCCGAGGCTTCCACCTAGGATCATTGCCATGATTACAAAGGCAAATCCACCAATCAAACCTATTAGGGTTGCTAAATCCACTGAGCACTCCTCATGCTTTTTTGTAGCTCTATGTCGACGATAATCTTTTTATCGGCAAGACTGTAAGATCTTTTAGTTAATTCTTGGCCTAAGTATCACACTTTTCGTTTTTGAATCACAACTATTAGCTTACTTTGGCCTTATCCGTAGCGCATAAACTCGATAAAGCTAAGGTTATTCAATCAAAGTGAGTTCAAGCCCCTTAAAAACGAACTTTCTAGCAAAATTTCTTGGTTACATTTGACCATCTCAGCGGCCTAGGGTAACGTTCGTTCATCTTTCCAAACGCAGATTTATTATGGCTACTAAGAAACCTGAAAATATGAGCTTTGAAGCGGCTATCGAAGAGCTTGATGGCTTGGTTGATCAACTAGAAAATGGTGATCTAGCTTTAGATGATGCGCTGAAAAAGTTCGAACGAGGCATCTCCCTCGCTCGTGCTGGTCAAAGTAAACTAAACGACGCTGAACAGCGTGTTAGCATCCTACTGCAAAATGATGAAAATGCAGAACTGAGTGACTTTAACCCACAACCTGAATAACAAATTGTATGAGATCCCCTATGATCGAGACGTTATTGTCTTATCAAGCACGTAATAACGAGCAACTGAACCTTTGGCTTGACCGCCTGCCACACCAAAATCAGAACCTAATCAACGCGATGCGTTATGGGTTACTTTTAGGCGGCAAACGCGCACGTCCGTTTCTTGTCTACATTACAGGGGAAATGCTCGGTTGCACCGCAGAAGAACTCGACACTCCAGCTTCAGCAATCGAATGTATTCATGCCTATTCTCTGATTCACGACGACCTTCCAGCAATGGACGACGACGAATTGCGTCGTGGCCATCAGACTTGTCACATCAAATACGATGAAGCAACGGCAATTTTAACTGGCGATGCACTACAAACTCTCGCGTTTACTATACTTGCGGAAGGCACATTAAGTGCTGACGGGGAAAGCAATCGCGTTCGAATGATTCAACGCTTAGCAGAAGCGTCTGGTGCACAAGGTATGTGTATTGGACAAGCACTTGATATTGAAGCTGAAAACCGCTCTGTCACGCTAGAAGAGTTAGAAGAAGTTCACCGTAACAAGACTGGCGCTCTAATGAAGAGTGCGATTCGTTTAGGTGCTCTGGCTGCTGGCGAAAAAGCGTTCGAAGTGATGCCTCAATTAGATAAGTACGCCGATGCAATCGGGTTAGCCTTCCAAGTTCAGGATGATATTTTAGATATCATTAGCGATACCGAAACTTTGGGTAAACCACAGGGCTCTGACCAAGATTTGAACAAAAGCACCTACCCTTCTTTGTTAGGTTTAGAGGGCGCTCAAGAAAAAGCGCAAACTCTGCTACAGGAAGCGCTTCAAGCTTTGGCTGCAATCCCATACAATACCCAGTTACTCGAAGAGTTCGCCCGATACGTCATCGAGCGCAAGAACTAAGACAATAAGCGCGCATTACCTATGACTCTTGATATATCAAAGTACCCAACTCTTGCTTTGGCTGATAAGCCAGAGGATTTGCGTCTACTTCCAAAAGAGACGCTTACACAGCTTTGTGATGAATTACGTACCTATCTTCTTAACTCAGTGAGCCAGTCAAGTGGTCACTTAGCATCAGGCTTAGGTACAGTAGAGCTAACAGTTGCTCTGCACTATGTGTACAACACGCCTTTCGACCAGTTGGTTTGGGATGTTGGCCACCAAGCATACCCACATAAGATTCTTACTGGCCGTCGTGACCGCTTATCGACTATCCGTCAAAAAGATGGACTGCATCCATTCCCATGGCGTCAAGAGAGCGAGTACGACACGCTTTCGGTTGGTCACTCTTCAACATCGATCAGTGCTGGACTTGGTATGGCGATCAGTGCGAAGAAAGAAGGCAAGAATCGTAAAGTCGTCAGTGTGATTGGCGATGGTGCGATCACCGCAGGTATGGCCTTCGAAGCCATGAACCACGCGGGCGATATTCATAATGACATGCTGGTTATCCTTAACGATAACGAGATGTCGATCTCTGAAAACGTCGGTGCTCTGAACAACCATCTAGCTCAAGTTCTTTCTGGCAGTCTTTACACGTCAATTCGTGAGGGTGGCAAGAAAGTGCTATCGGGCGTTCCGCCGATTAAAGAGCTGGTTCGTCGTACAGAAGAACATCTAAAAGGCATGGTTGTCCCTGGCACCATGTTTGAAGAATTAGGCTTTAACTACATTGGTCCGGTTGACGGTCACGATGTGAATGAGCTGATTAAAACGCTGAAGAACATGAGAGACCTTAAAGGCCCTCAGTTCCTGCATATCATGACCAAGAAAGGCAAAGGCTACGAGCCTGCTGAGAAAGATCCAATTGGTTATCACGGCGTTCCTAAATTCGATCCTGCACACTCTAGTCTGCCTAAGAGCACCAGCTCTAAACCAACTTTCTCTAAGATTTTTGGCGACTTCCTGTGTGATATGGCCGCGCAAGATCCTAAGCTAATGGCGATCACGCCAGCAATGCGCGAAGGTTCTGGCATGGTGCGTTTCTCGAAAGAGTACCCAGAACAGTACTTCGATGTAGCAATTGCTGAGCAGCACGCTGTGACACTAGCAACGGGTATGGCGATTGCGGGTGATAAGCCGATTGTGGCTATCTACTCGACGTTCTTACAACGTGGCTATGATCAACTGATCCACGATGTTGCTATCATGGATCTACCGGTTATGTTCGCGATTGACCGTGCAGGTCTTGTTGGCGCCGATGGTCAAACACACCAAGGTGCGTTCGACTTAAGCTTTATGCGCTGCATTCCTAACATGGTGATTATGGCGCCAAGCGACGAAAACGAATGTCGCCAAATGCTATACACTGGTCACCAGCACACAGGTCCAAGTGCCGTTCGTTACCCTCGTGGTAATGGCATGGGTACTGAGATTCAAAGTGAATTTACTGCGCTAGAGATTGGTAAAGGTCGTATCGTTCGCGAAAGCGAAAAAGCAAAAGATGGCTCGAAAGTCGCTATCCTGAGCTTTGGTACTTTCCTTGAGAGTGCACTTCAAACGGCTGACGCTATTGATGCGACAGTTGCTGATATGCGCTTTGTAAAGCCACTCGATGAAGCTCTGATCAAACAACTTGCTGCTGACCACGATGTACTTGTGACAATCGAAGAAAACGCGATTGCAGGTGGTGCCGGCGCGGGTGTGATTGAATTCTTGATGAAAGAAAAGCTACTGATGCCAGTATTGAACCTTGGTCTACCAGACAAGTTTATTGCTCAAGGTACTCAAGGCGAACTGCATGAAGAGCTTGGCTTAGATGCTAAAGGCATAGAGAAGTCTATCTCTGATTACCTTGCTAAATAGCTTTCACAAGCAAACGGCATAAGCAACAAATCAAAAAAGGTTGGCCCTAGGGTCAACCTTTTTAGTATCCGCTAACTCGTTAGCTAAACCTTATAGCTCAACTAACTTTCGCTTATCCAAACTTGTAGCCCAAACTTAGCAACAAGGCTTAAGTACTGGTGCGTCATAGTTCTCTGGTTCATCAGAGTAGATAGCAACGTTGAAGTTCTCAACCAAGCCAGTTTCTTCAACACACTGCTCTTGGAAGAACTGCTGAATCTCACGACGTTGGCAATGCGCTTCAAACGCTTCGTTGTCCGCCCAGATCTCATTGAAAGCAATCGGGAAACTCTGACCTTCTGCAAACGGGCTCTGAATGTGACGAGTCACCGTGTACTGGATACAACCATCTTCACGCATTGTGTTTGGTTCTAGAGACTTTAACACTTCAAACAACTCGTTCAATTTGCCTTCTTTTGGCTGAAATTGAGCAACACAGTAAACCTTCTTAGACATTGTTATTCCTTGTTTTTATCTATTATTGTTCGTTCTCTGGGTATTGATTCTTAAACAAGCCAACCTGAAAAATGAGCCACTGCATACAGCGAAATCGCCGCCATAATACCCGCCACGATATCATCAATCATGATACCTAAGCCGCCGTGAACTCGCTTGTCTAACCAACCAATTGGCCAAGGCTTTACCATATCGAAAAAACGAAACAGAACAAAGCCAGCTAATAGCCATTTCCAATCATTAACAGGAATACCCAACAACGGTACTAGGCCCATGGTGATCCAAAAGCCAGCAAACTCATCCCACACAATAGAGCCATGATCGTGAACGCCCATGTCATCAGAAGTCACTTGGCATATTTTGATACCAATAATGCAGCTCACAACCACAAGAATGACATAAATAGGGAAAGGTAACTGAACCAGCAATAGATAAAACGGGATAGACGCAAGCGTGCCCATGGTGCCGGGAATAATAGGCGATAAGCCACTACCAAAACCCGTTGCCAATAAGTGCCAAGGATTTTTAAGAGAAATAAGAGAAAGTGGGTTTGTCATCAATTAACCTTAAAGTGATCGTAACCAGTTAAGTTCCAGCTTAGTGGTTCACCATTATTGTGTAATTCAAAATATTCTACAGGTCTTATCTGGCCAATGCAGGTGACTTTTGTGCCAGTGTGTGACAAAGCACTTTCCAGTGAACCTTTATTTTCTTCCGGCACGGTAAAGCAGAGTTCGTACTCTTCACCACTGGTAAGCGCATACTGCTGTGCAGAAGCGATATCGGAAGAAAACTGGCGTAATTCAGCGGAGATAGGCAACGCACTCACATCAATGCTTGCACCGACCTGAGAACGCTTAAGGATGTGTTTTAAATCAGCAATAACACCATCAGAGATATCGATGGCAGACGAAGCAAGATTCACTAATGCTTGACCCGCCAAAACTCGTGGAGTGCTCAGGTAGTGTCTCTCTTCAAGCTCTAACGCATAAGGCTTAGCTTTGTTCTGTTCAGGGTCTAATATCACCTCTAGTCCCGCTTTGCTGTCGCCTAAGTTGCCCGTTACGTAAATCCAGTCACCCACTTTCGCGCCATCTCTGCGTAGTGCTCGACCTTCGGGTACAAAGCCCTGCACAGTCAGCGTTAAACTCAACGGTCCTTTGGTCGTGTCACCACCAATAAGTTGAATACCAAAATAGTCTGCAAGTTTGAAAAAAGAGTCACAGAAGGGAGCAAGCCACGCTTCATCGACTTCAGGCATGGTTAACGCAAACGAAACCCAGGCAGGCGTCGCGCCCATAGCCGAGAGATCACTGATATTCGAAGCCAAAGCTTTGTGTGCCACCCAAGCTGGGTTTGCTTCCGCTAAGAAGTGAGTGCCCGCCACTAAGGTATCCGTACTGATCGCGATCTGAACATTACTTGGCGCTTTGACCAAAGCACAGTCATCGCCCGCAGCAAGATGTACGTCTTTACGTTGTGGTTGTCGATTTACAAAATATTTTTCAATCAGGTTAAATTCGCCAGACATCACATGCCCTATCTTTAGTCTTCATACAAATCACCGTAATTATTGATATTACAGAAATTTAGTTACAAAAAAGGCCAGCATAAAAGCTGACCTTTAGATTCAATATACGAACGTCTTATTTCTTACGAACGTGCGGTGCAGCTTTATCAAGCACACCGTTAACAAACTTATGGCTGTCTTCTGCTGCGAATACTTTCGCAAGCTCGATAGCTTCGTTGATAACCACTTTGTATGGTACATCTTCGCGACGAGTCATCTCGTACATAGCTAAACGTAGAAGCGCTAGTTCCATCAAATCCAGATCTTGCATAGGGCGAGATACGAATGGACGAAGCTTGCTATCAAGTTCCATGTGGCTAAGAGCAACACCAGTTAGTAGGTCGCGGAAGTATGCAACGTCTGTTTCTGGCATAGCTAGAGCAGGTTCTGCGGCATGATGCTCTTCTTCATCATACTTACCACCAGATAAGAACTGTTCTTCAACGGTAGCAATATTTTCTTTAGTAATTTGCCAAGAATAAATTGCTTGTAGAGCAAATTGACGTGCGTTACGACGTGCGGCTGGTTTCACACTGGCCCCCATTAGGAATCGATTTCAGAAAGAACGTTGATCATCTCAAGTGCGCTAAGTGCTGCTTCTGCACCCTTATTACCAGCCTTGGTTCCTGCGCGTTCAATAGCTTGATCGATCGTATCAACAGTAAGAACACCAAACGCTACTGGAAGAGAAAACTCCAGAGACACTTGTGCCAAACCTTTATTACATTCACTACAAACATAGTCAAAGTGAGGTGTACCGCCACGGATTACTGTACCAAGAGATACAATCGCATCGAACTTACCTGTTTTTGCAACGCGCTGCGCTACAAGTGGAAGTTCTACTGCACCAGGGCAACGAACAACAGTGATGTTGTCTTCGCTTACTTGTCCATGACGCTTTAAAGTATCGATTGCACCAGAAAGTAAACTTTCGTTAATAAAACTGTTGAAACGAGCAATAACGATAGCAATTTTTGCATTTGGCGCTGGGAAGCCACCCTCGATCACTTTCATAAGCCTTCCTTTAACTATTTTCATCAAGTGAGAATCGCCGGATTCTAGCACAAAACTGTGAGCAATATCTAATGCTAATTTAGAAGAACAGACACCGGAGATGTAAAGATGATAACGCAGCACTGCTGCCAACCTTATTGGAGCAGCAAGTAGCCAAGCTTGTGTATTCAACACGTTTTGAATCGGGCTTGGCTACTTTGCTCTTTTATCGAAATTAACCTCTAAAAGAGCCACTGAAATCATCGGTAAATTATGTCGCTATAAACGGACGGACGTCGGCTTACTCACAAACGTATTCAACAACGTTAAGACCAAAACCACCCAATGCGTGGTAACGCTTAGTGCTTGAAGAAAGCAGACGCATATCGTGAACGCCTAGGTCTTGAAGAATCTGAGAACCCACACCAACACGACGAGAAGTACCTTGCTTCTTAGCCATGGTTGGTTGCTCATTCTTATCTTGAGCTTCGAATGTCTTCACTTTATGGATCAAAGAATCAGACGACTCTTCGTTACCCAGAATAACCAACACACCGCCTTCGTCGCCAATGCGCTTCATCGCTTTATCTAGCGACCAGCTACGCTCGGTACCGCGATCAGAATGAAGCAGATCGGTAAACGTATCATGCAGGTGAACACGCACTAAAGGGGCGCCTACAGACAAGTCGCCCTTTTGCATTGCGTAGTGGATCTGGTTATCAATCGTGTCACGGTAAGTCACAAGCTCAAAGTCACCAAACTCTGTTGGCAAATGGCATTGTGCTACACGTTCAATTGTCGTTTCTGTGTTGTTGCGGTATTCAATCAAGTCAGCAATGGTGCCCAGTTTGATATCGTGTTTTTCAGCGAAGACTTCAAGATCAGGACGACGTGCCATGGTGCCATCGTCATTTAGGATCTCAACGATAACAGATGCTGGCTCACAGCCTGCTAGACGAGCTAAGTCACAACCTGCTTCAGTGTGGCCTGCGCGCGTTAGAACACCACCTTCTTGAGCAGTCAGAGGGAAGATATGGCCAGGTTGAACTAAGTCAGCCGCTTTTGCGTCTTTTGCCACTGCCGCTTGAACGGTAACAGCGCGGTCTGATGCAGAAATACCCGTTGTTACGCCCTCTGCCGCTTCAATTGAAACCGTAAAGTTCGTCGTGTATTGAGCATTGTTGTCTTGAACCATAGGCGCTAGACCCATACGGTTTGAACGTTCTTTCGTCAACGTTAGACAAATTAAGCCGCGGCCATACATCGCCATGAAGTTAATCGCTTCTGGCGTAACATGTTCTGCTGCCATGATCAGATCGCCTTCATTCTCACGATCTTCATCATCCATCAGGATAACCATTTTTCCTAGGCGAATGTCTTCAATAATTTCTTGAGGAGTACTAATTGGCATTGTTCTATATCCTTTGAAATGGTTCTGCTTCCTAGAACCGACACTATTTAAACCTGATGATATTGCTCGCTTTCGCAAAGTGATGTTTAATGCACTTTGTACTAGCGGTTAGGCAAAACCATTCTGTTGTAAGAATTCCATCGTCAATCGAGATTCAGGTTCAGACTCTTGCTGCTGACCTTGCAGTAAACGCTCCATGTAGCGCGCTAATACATCAACTTCTAGATTCACTTTGCGACCAACATTGAATTGATCAATGGTCGTTTCTGAAGAGGTGTGGGGAACGATCGTCAGCTTAAAGGCATTCTTGCGTAAATCGTTCACTGTCAGGCTAATTCCATCAACGGTGACTGAACCTTTTTGAGCCACATACTTTGAGATCTCTGCTGGCATTTCAACCCAGAACTCAATCGCACGACCGACTTGGTTACGCTCAACAATCTCACCCACGCCATCAACGTGACCCGATACGATATGACCACCGAAACGCGTGGTCGGTAACATTGCTTTCTCTAGGTTGACCTTGTCGCCGGCTTGGTAATCGACAAAACCCGTTTTTTTCAGGGTCTCAAGCGAAAGGTCTGCACTGTAGCTGTGGTCGTTATACTCAACAACCGTCAAACAAACACCATTGGTCGCGATACTGTCGCCTAACTTAACGTCAGCCATATCAAGATTACCAACATTAACCGTTACGGTGATGTCTTCTCCGCGGGGAGTGATTGCACTCAATGTACCTACGGCTTCTACAATTCCTGTAAACATTTTAAAACTCTTTTTGTTGTCAACGACATGTATTTGGTTAGCAGAACTATTTCCACTATGGTTTCGTTACTATTTGTTTCGCGACTATTGGTTAGCCACAATAGGTTTCGCGACGATGCGAATATCCACACCAACCTGTCGAACATCTTTAATTTCTAGGTCAATCACATCAGACATTGAAGTGAGCCCTAATGCGCCCATCAAACCTCGTCCGTCACTGCCCATTAGTTTAGGTGCTAAATAGAGGATTAGCTCATCCACTAACTGCGCTTCAATCAAGCTTTTTGCCAATGTTGCGCCTGCTTCTACCCAAATATGATCAATATGGTTCGCTGGCAATTGACGCATCAGATCGTGTAAATCGAGCTGACCTGCATCTGTGATTCCGACTTCAATATCAGCAGAGGTTTCAGCGACTATCAATACCGATGTTGGAGTTTGGAATAACTTGAGCTCAGGATACAGTTGATTTTGGCGATCAAGAATTACGCGAATTGGCTGACGCAACTCGTCTTCAACGTAATTTGTTTTGGTACTGCTTGGCAACTCTGCCCAACGAACATTCAGCGACGCGTTGTCTTCAATCACCGTTTGGCTGGTTGATAGCACCGCGCCTGATTTTGCTCGGTAGTTCTGAACGTCACGACGCGCTTCTGGCGACGTGATCCACTGGCTTTGACCATTTTCCAATGCCGTTTGGCCATCAAGGCTAGCGGCCATTTTTAACTGAACAAATGGCATGCCCGTTTGCATACGCTTAATAAATGCAGGATTTAAATCGAGAGCATCTTGCTCTAACAAGCCAATTTCAACCTCAATACCTGCGTCGCGTAGCATCTTGATACCACGGCCTGCGACTTTAGGGTTTGGATCCTGCATGGCGCAAATCACTTTTGAAACCTGAGCCTTAATCAAACCTTCAGCACAAGGTGGCGTACGACCATAGTGCGAACAAGGTTCTAGCGTGACATAAGCGGTCGCACCTTTTGCCTTATCACCCGCCATTCTCATCGCGTGTACTTCGGCATGAGCTTCGCCAGCTTTGGCATGAAAACCTTCGCCAACGATCTGACCGTCGGTTTGTACGATGACACAACCCACATTCGGGTTTGGTGCAGTGGTGTAAATGCCGCGTTTTGCTAACTGAATAGCACGCGACATCATTTGAAAATCTAGGGGAGTAAAGTTAGACATGATTGAGGAATTAGTCCTCTAATTTAGCGATTTCTTCGCCAAACTCTCGGATATCTTCAAAGCTGCGGTAAACAGAGGCAAAACGGATGTACGCCACTTTATCCAATACTTTCAATTGACCCATAACAAGATTACCAATCATCTCGCTTGGTACTTCACGCTCACCAGTTGCACGGAGTTGTGACTTAATCGTACTGATCGCAAGTTCAATGGCATCAGCACTCACTGGGCGTTTTTCTAGGGCGCGCTGTACACCACCGACCATTTTATCTTCATTAAATGGTTCGCGGTTTCCATTCGACTTTATGACTTTAGGCATCACAAGTTCTGCCGATTCGAACGTCGTAAAGCGTTCACTACATGCAAGGCATTGACGGCGACGGCGAACTTGATGGCCATCGGCTACCAGTCTTGAATCGATTACTTTAGTGTCGTTCTCTGAACAAAAAGGACAATGCATATCACCTCCAAATAATTGAATATCAGTGTAACGGAATTGCCAAACGTTAGGAAAGAAAAAGGGCCAATTAAGGCCCTTTTGTGTGGTGATTCATTGATTATTGCTACTCAAAAGCAATTTCAAAAATGAGCTGAGGAATAAAATTAACGACCAGCGTTAACCACGAACCAAATAGTTCGCTTTGCCCACCCATTTGTAACTTGTCAGTTCTTCTAAGCCCATTGGGCCGCGAGCATGTAATTTCTGAGTAGACACTGCGACTTCAGCGCCTAAGCCAAACTGTGCGCCATCAGTGAAACGTGTTGATGCATTCACATAAACCGCTGCAGAACCGACTGAGTTAATAAAGCGCTCTGAGCTCTCTAGACTATTCGTCATGATCGCATCTGAGTGGCTCGCATTGTGTATGCGCATGTGGTCAATCGCTTCTGCCACACTAGCGACTACTTTCACACCTAACGTGTAGCTTAGCCATTCAGTGTCAAAGTCACCTTCAACTGCATCACGTTGGTCTTCACAACCCGCTAGCAGCGATTTTGCGCTAGTGTCAGCAACCAAGGTAACCTTGCCTGCTAAACGCTGTGTTAGCTGCGCTAAGAAAGCTTCAGCAACCGCTTCGTGCACTAATAATGTATCTAGCGAGTTACACGCAGATGGGCGTTGAACTTTTGAGTTTTCAACCACATCAACAGACTTCTCAAGGTCAGCGCTTTCATCAACAAAGATATGGCTGATACCAAAACCACCAATGATCACTGGAATGGTGCTGTTCTCTTTACACATCTTGTGCAGGCCAGCGCCACCACGTGGAATGATCATATCCACGTAGTCATCCAACTTAAGTAGTTGAGATACGAGTTCACGATCAGGTTTTTCAATGTACTGGACTGAAGCGGCAGGAAGTTCTGCTTTCTCTAATGCAGACTGGATGACTTTAACCAGCTCCATGTTTGAGAAGAATGTCTCTTTGCCGCCACGTAGGATACTTGCGTTACCTGTTTTCAGACACAGTGCTGCAATATCGATGGTTACGTTCGGACGCGCTTCATAGATAACGCCAACTACGCCTAGTGGCACACGACGACGAGACAGTGACATACCGTTTTCCAGTACCTTGCTGTCAATCTCGCTGCCGACTGGATCATTCAGGCTAATCACGTTACGTACATCGTTAGCGATACCCGTTAGACGCTCTTCGTTCAGCAATAGACGATCAAGCAGTGCGTCGGTCAGACCCGCTTCACGACCCAGTTCGATGTCTTTTGCGTTCGCTTCTAAAATCGTTGCTGCGTTTGCTTCTAGCTCATCAGCGATGATCGCCAATGCCTTGTTCTTCTGCGCCGTTGATGCGGTCGCTAGGTGGAAAGCAGCGTCTTTTGCTGCAATACCCATGTTAGTTAAATCCACGTTTAACTCTCCCTAAATTCTGTCTGTCTTTGGATGTAAAAGGCGATTCGCCTTATCATCACGAGCTATTCTTGGATTACAACCAGGTCGTCACGGTGAATGACTTCTGACCCGTAATCGTAGCCAAGAATGTCGCCAATATCTTTACTGTGCTTGCCTGCTATTTTTGCTAGGTCTTGGCTTGAATAACTGGCGATACCACGCGCAATTACTTTACCTTTGCTGTCTGTAACTTGGGTGACTTCACCACGAGAGAATTCGCCTTTAACTCGAACAACCCCTTTCGCCAACAAGCTGCTGCCTTTGGTGTTAACGGCATTGACTGCGCCATCATCGACAACGATGTCACCAGCTGAAGCTGGGCCCGCTAAAATCCAGCGTTTACGGTTTTCAAGCGCTTCCGCTAAAGGTAAGAAACGCGTGCCTTGCGGGCTATCACTCAATGAGTCAAACACCACATTTTCAGCACTGCCTGCTGCTATGATCACTTCAATACCCGCACGACGAGCAATATCAGCTGCCTGCAGTTTTGTCGCCATGCCGCCGGTACCTAACGTAGTACCACTGCCGCCTGCGATCTTACGCAATGTGTCATCAATGGTTTTTACTTCTTTGATGAGTTCAGCGTTTGGATCTTTACGAGGGTCAGCGGTAAACAGGCCTTTTTGATCAGTTAATAGCAAAAGCTTATCAGCGCCGCATAAAATACCAACCAGTGCCGACAAGTTATCATTGTCGCCCACTTTAATTTCGTTGGTGGCTACTGCGTCGTTTTCGTTTACTACAGGAATAATATCGTGTTCAACGAGTGCGTTGATCGTGTCACGTGCATTAAGAAAACGCTCGCGATCATCGAGATCAGCACGAGTCAGTAGCATCTGGCCAATTTTAAGGCCATAGATAGCAAACAAAGACTCCCAAACTTGAATCAACTGACTTTGCCCAACTGCCGCAAGCAATTGTTTGCTCGCCATCGAGTTGGGAAGTGCGGGGTAACCAAGGTGCTCACGTCCGGCTGCAATTGCACCAGACGAAACCATAACCACAGAGTGGCCTTGTTTTTTTAATTCAGCACATTGACGAACCAACTCAACCATGTGAGCGCGGTCTAATGCCAATGTTCCACCAGTTAAGACACTGGTACCCAGTTTAACAACGACAGTTTTACTCTGTGTTGTTGTCCCGCTTTGATGATTTGTTGTCATGAAGTCTTTTATGAATAAAACAAATAAGAGGTGATGTTTTAGCAATCAACAAGAGAATTCACAAGTAGAAAAGGTGCGAAATCGCACCTTTTTGCTTTATAGAGAAGAGTAACCTTTAAAATCAGACGAATTCGACAGACTCTTCGTCTAACTGAACGCCGATTTCAAATTTCTTTTGAAGTTCGTCAACCAGCTTCTGGTGAAAGGCTTCTTGAGTTCGAGAGACCTCAGCGACCGCCTTTTTAGGTAATGGCAAAGGATCCCAGTTACCATCAATGTTGTATTTACCCGTGTTGTACTTCGCCGAAAATCCTTCTTCCGACTTATCCAACTCTAGCCACCAGCCCCAGAACTCGCGCTCTTCTGGTGACTTTTTATCGTTCACACACACAGACAAGCAATCAAAAATATAGTGGCCTTCTTCTGATTGCGGCTCCCTCAAATACGGACCAATGGCCTTTAAAACGTTTAACAAGCGATAATGTGTCGGTTGCTGTGTCACTTCTGACATATTGAATCTCCATTTTCAATGTTAAGAATGACTTTACTCAGACTGCAATACGTAGAAAACATGCAGTTGGATTTTATAAATTCTCTCTGAGTATCAGGTACTTACTTTGTACACTTTTCATGCTTAACTAATTTAGGAGAAATGTCATCTAAATAATTCATCCTCAAGCCACTTTATCGCTAATTCGAGGGATTGCTCATACCCCTGTGTAATTGATTTAGTTTTGATTTTCTTCGCTTTGCCGTAATCACTGTAAATAGCAACCAGTTGATTATCCAGATGCGGTGAAACAGGGTCACCTTCCAAAGCCAATGCCAAAATAGGAACACTGGTTTTACTGTTAGCCAGCAAGCCTTGCACCTTCAATGACCAAGCCATCAGTTGCCCAGAAAGGCTATTGATATCCACCGCTCCTTTGCCAAGGCGAGAAGCCAACACATCCAAATGCATCTTGGGCATCTGCTTGAGTTTGTCCGCATGAACAAAGATATCGTGGATCGGAGCGCCAAGAGAGATACAAGCTTTGAGTTTGTGCTGCTCAAGGAAGGATAGCCTCACCATCGCGTTACCACCGAATCGGAACCCGAACAGACCGACTTTATGATGGTCCACCCATGGAATGTTAGGCAGTTCATTCAACACGGCTTGATGCAGGCAAGAAGAGTCTTCGGTCAGTGGCCAGTGTGAACTGTGCCCTATCGACGGCATATCAATCGTTAGCATCGCAATGTTTTTCGGTGCTAGGTAATCTCTAAACAAACGCCACATGTCAGTTTGCAAGCTATCTAAACCCGCACTCACGATCACGACAGGTTGTGGTTTGTCTGTTTTGGTTAGATGTAAGTTCGCCTTAATCTTTTTGTTTTGATACGGCACTTCGATTTGTTTGACGATCAATTTGGTGTGTTTGATCGCTTCAGAATACGCCGCATTCGCTAATACCTGCGCCTGAGCAGCAAGGTTGTCGTTCTTTAGATGTGGGTAACCCGCAATGCTGAAACACAACGATGCTGAAAACAGCTCTTCAGCCATCTCTTCACCGTTCTTCTCATTAGAACGATTCTGATGCTGCATACCTAGCTTGGTCCATTCGTATGCCCAGTTACCACTGCGGTAGCCCATCACGGTATCTAACCACTCATCGGTGGTACGAGAATTATCGGATGAGGCGATGCGTGCCAATACCGCTTCTTGCTCTATCGGGTTAACGCCTTGCCATACCCACTGAAGACGTCTTAGGTTTCGATACCAAGATGAGTTCTGCTCTTCACGCTTTTTATCCAACAGTTCTTCTGAACTTGGCATGTAACGCGTAAGCATTGAGGTCTCTTTGGCCTGCTTGTGCTTTACAAACAAGGTTTCCGAAAGGTTCGAGCTCGTTTCTTCTGATTCAGACATTGGGATACTTAATAAGAAATGGTTGTTACTAATCATATAAAAAAAAATGACCCTATAAAGGGTCATTTCTCAAAAAACTAAGTTTACACTTATTTTGACTTGCGATTTACCGGCTCAACGAAGCTTAGGCTAGTATCCCAAGGTTGCTCAATCCATGTGTCTTGAGCGATATCAACGATGTATTCATCTAACAAATCTGCGCCAGATGGTTTTGCACATACAGCGATCAGTTTCGCTTTAGGGTACATTTCGCGAAGCTTGCGTGCAGTGTCACCACTATCAACCAAGTCTTCAACGATTAGGAAACCTTCGCCATCACCTTCAGGTGCTTTAACGACTGTCATATCACGTTGGTGATCGTGGTCGTAGCTAGAAATACAAATCGTATCTACGTGACGAATACCTAGTTCACGAGCCAAGATTGCACCAGGAACCAAACCACCACGGCTTACTGCCCAGATACCTTTCCACTGTTCTGCTGGCATTTGCTTTTCAGCTAGTTGACGGCAGTAAGTCTGCATGTTGTCCCAAGTGATAACGAATTTGTTGCTCATAGTATAAAACCTAATAATTTTGTCATGTTATTAGAGGCTATGCCTTACATAGCCTCTTCAGCGATTAAGCAGAAATCTAGACGATTAAGCGAAAATGTATTTAAGAATAAAGATAACCGACATTACCCACACAGCAGGTGAAACGTCGCGACCTTTACCACTTAGCAGCTTAATTGCAGCGTAAGCGATGAAACCTAGTGAGATACCCTCAGCGATAGAGTACGTCAGTGGCATAAGCAGGCATGTTACCACGACTGGTGCAGCTTCCGTAAGATCACGCCAATCAATGCCAACTAGGCCAGACATCATCAGAATTGCTACATAGAAAAGTGCACCTGATGTTGCGTAAGCCGGAATCATACCTGCAAGTGGCGAGAAGAAAAGAGCCAGTAGGAATAAGATGCCAACTACAACCGCCGTTAGACCGGTACGACCGCCTTCAGCAACACCCGCAACACTCTCAACATAAGAAGTAGTATTTGATGTACCTAGCAGTGCACCAATAGATGTCGCTGTAGAGTCAGCAAGCAGTGCTTTGTTCAAGCGCGGTAGTTTACCGTCTTCTTTGATTAGGTTTGCTTTCGTAGCTACACCAACCAGAGTACCCGCGGTATCGAACAAATCGACGAACAAGAATGCGAATACGACTGAAATCATACCAATTTCAAATACAGCAGAGAAATCAAGCTGCATGAACGTCGGTGCTAGGCTTGGTGGCGTAGACATGATGCCGCCATACTGAACGTCACCAATTGCAATGCCGATAGCCGTGATTGCTAGAATCGCAATCATTACCGCCCCTTTCACACCGCGGTGAACAAGAGCAATAGTCAGGAAGAAACCAAGCGCACCTAACATTGGCGCAATCGCAGTGATATCGCCAAGTGAAACCTTAGTCGCTGGGTTAGAAACAACGATGCCTGCATTGCTAAGCGCGATAAACGCAAGGAAAAGGCCGATACCCGCAGAGATACCAACACGCAGAGACATAGGGATCGAGTTGATAATCCATTCACGAATCTTAAAGATACTTAAGAAGATGAAGATTACGCCTGATACGAAAACCGCTGCCAAAGCAACTTGCCACGTATAACCCATACCCATTACAACAGCGTAGGTAAAGAATGCGTTCAAACCCATGCCTGGAGCTTGCGCGATTGGGTAGTTAGCAACAAAACCCATGATGAAACAGCCAATAGCGGCCGCTAAACAGGTTGCTACAAATACAGCGCCATGGTCCATACCAGCATCAGCTAGAATCATTGGGTTTACAAAAATGATGTAAGCCATTGTTAGGAAGGTTGTTAGACCTGCGATGATTTCAGTGCGCACATTGGTGCCATTTTCACTGAGTTTGAATAGCTTTTCGAACATTATCGAATCCTATAAGGGTAAAAAGTAAACGGTTGCGTAATCGATTGGCTGTGGATTATAAAGTTATCAAATAACAAATTCCAGATAGAATTAAGGCTCTAATCGATATTTATCAGAATGCCGTATGAAACAAAGCGATTAAAAACGAAGGCTGAAATGTAAAATAACCATTAAAAACAATAATTTAAGTAAGATAAATACGATGAGGTTACTTGGCTATTTTTTAAACCATCAGTTATTTTCATTGAGAATGTAGCCATCAAATTCTCAATTTAAACCCACAAGAGATGTGTATTTTTCAACAGGATCAGTAATAAGGCGCAAATTGATATTTTAGCGTTCAAAAAACAACCGCTGAGAATGGTAGAAAAAGTGGTGAATTGACGCGGTAGGAAAAAAGTAGCAGGCAAAAAAAACGCCACTCAAAACTGAGTGGCGGTAGAATCTGTCAACCAAAAGGGTTGTAAAAGAATTCTAATATATAGGGGTGAACAAAACTGTTCGAGTTACATGCTTGTGGTATTAGTAACCAAAGCTTGTAGGGTATGCAAAGTTGCTAGTGTAAACAGAGCTGTTAAGCCAGAACATTGCAGATGGTAAACCTTTCATAACTATCACCTTAATAAATCAATAAAAAACGAATTTGATTTCTCGGTTCCTTGGAGGCGATAAAACGGACTCATCCTTTGAGCATTTACTCTTCACTTCAGAAGTTGGTTATTAATATACCCGAAAGAAAAAAGATTACAAGTGTTTTTTGCTATACGTCACATTTTTGGCTAATTATGGTTATTTAATAAACCTTATTTTGTAATTAAATTACAAAATGGACTTAAGAAAACGTTTGCTTACACTATTTATAAGCATCAAAGCGCTTAATCATGATCAGATAGACAAGATCGCTTTCAAAATTTGAGCTATTTGAGGTTTAGAACCGCTACTCGTCAAAACGCTCAAGTGGTATGCTGTTGCCATCAAAACAGACCCATATTTTAGATTTTTATTCTAAGGTTTTACCTATAAAAATCCTAAATATATGGTTACCAAATAAAAAAGGAGTCATCCGTGTCTGAATTCCATTCTGAGATCAGTAAATTATCCCCTGCCCCTATTTGGCAGTTCTTCGATAAGATTTGCTCAATCCCACATCCTTCTAAGCATGAGGAAGAGCTAGCTCAATACATTATTGCTTGGGCAACAGAGCAAGGTTTAAATGTACGTCGCGACCCAACGGGTAACGTATTCATTACTAAACCTGCAACGCCAGGCATGGAAAACAAAAAAGGTGTTGTGCTACAAGCGCACATCGATATGGTTCCACAAAAGAACGAAGACACGGTTCACGACTTCGCTAAAGATCCTATCCAGCCATATATTGATGGTGAGTGGGTTACAGCGAAAGGCACAACACTGGGTGCTGATAACGGTATGGGTATGGCTTCTTGCCTTGCTGTACTGGCATCAAACGAAATCAAACATGGCCCTATCGAAGTTCTACTAACAGTAGATGAAGAAGCAGGCATGACTGGTGCTTTCGGTCTTGAAGCAGGTTGGTTAGAAGGTGATATCCTTCTTAACACCGATTCAGAGCAAGAAGGCGAAGTGTACATGGGTTGTGCTGGCGGTATCGACGGCGCAATGACATTTGAAATTGCACGTAACGCGATTCCAGCAGATTTCGTAACACGTAAGCTAACGCTAAAAGGCCTAAAAGGCGGTCACTCTGGTTGTGACATCCATACTGGTCGTGCAAACGCGAACAAACTGCTTGCTCGCTTCCTAGCGGGTCACGCAAAAGAGCTAGACCTTCGCATCGTAGAATTCAAAGGTGGTAGCCTTCGTAACGCTATTCCTCGTGAAGGCTTCGTAACGGTTGCGGTTCCAGCAGCAAACCAAGAGAAACTGGCTTCGCTATACAACTACTACACAGAGCTGCTTTCAACAGAGCTAGGTAAAGTAGAAGACAGCATCGTGACTTTCAATGAAGAAGCTTCTGTAGAAATGGGCGCACTTGCGTCAGCAGACCAAGCTCGCTTTATCGCGGCACTTAACGCATGTCCAAACGGCGTGATTCGTATGAGTGACGAGATTGAAGGTGTTGTTGAAACGTCTCTAAACGTAGGTGTTATCACAACAGAAGAGAACTCAATCACAGTGCTTTGCCTGATTCGTTCTCTTATCGATTCAGGTCGTAGCCAAGTAGAAAGCATGCTTCACTCTGTTGCTGAACTAGCAGGCGCTAACATCGCGTTCTCTGGTGCTTACCCAGGTTGGAAACCAGACGCAGATTCAGAAATCATGCATATCTTCCGCGACATGTACGAAGGTATCTACGGTCACAAGCCAAACATCATGGTTATCCATGCTGGTCTTGAATGTGGTCTATTCAAAGAACCTTACCCGAACATGGATATGGTTTCTTTCGGCCCAACCATCAAGTTCCCTCACTCTCCAGATGAGAAAGTGAAGATCGACACGGTTGAGCTATTCTGGAACCAAATGGTTGCGCTACTTGAAGCAATCCCAGAAAAAGCATAATTCGATAAGCTATGTTTGTTCAATGAATCGTGCTTTTCAATAAATAGCACTTTTCAGTAAACACCGTTTATCCGAGACAAAATAAAACAGGTACTCAATGAGTACCTGTTTTTGTATCTAATCTTTGTAAACGACTATTTGTGACTAAAGAAATAATACTAATCACAGTAAGTAAGTGTTCAGAAATAGCGCAGGAAAAAGGCTTGAGAACAAGGCGTGATTTTCTGATAAGTAGTTATTCTACAATCAAAAATCACAACGCAGTTATCGAGATTTTTAACAAGCTAGGGTGACCAGTTATTTACTACGATTGGTATAATTAAGCGCGTGTAGCCGCGTAGCTCTCTAGTTCATCAATTGAAGTTTGTGCCACAACTTCACCATCGATGAAGTACGTCACCATCTCGCCATCGCGAACACCGATTAACGTCGCACGCTCACCAGACTGGTAAGTGATGTCCATTTGGATAGTGTTTTCGTCGATCTGCTGCATTTGACCTTTCTCAATCATATCGGCACTCGTGATCGGGCCTACTGGCGCTTCAGTCAGTGACTTATCAAGCTGATCGTTGATATCAAGGTAAGTATCAGTCTTAGTATCAAAGATGTGCGGAGCACCTGTTAGTGGGTTGCTACCCGTCCAGAACTCTAGTGAGTTAAATACTAGGTAATCGGCAGCAACCGTTAGACCGTACGCAGGTGCAAGTAGTATGTTCAAACCACCACGAGCGTAGCGGTTGTCAACAGCCTTGATGTTGAACTTCATTAGGTAACCCGTTACTGCGTTGCTACCCACACAGCCAGATAGAGCAACAGATACCACCGCTAGTGCTACAACTTTTGAAATTGTTTTTTTCATTTTGATCTCGATATATGAATTTGGCCGCCAAAAAATGGCGATGGATAATACCAACCAACCGAACAATAAATATCAGCGTTAAATCAATGTATTGTCAGGAAATTAACAATTCTAAACCCCTTCTAACTAGCCAAATCAAAAACAGAAACCAATTAAGAAACCCCTCCATAAAAAAGTTTTGTCGTCACCGTAAAGCGATTGATTCGTACTAAAAATCAACGATTGATACATTCCGTGTTAACGAATTATCACCATGTTGAGAACAACCTAAATGGCAAGACTAAAACCTAATCAACCATTCGAATTACTTGGTTATACTGTTCAGCCAGGACAGAGAATGGAGATTGAACTGCAAGCGGCTCAGCTTTACACGCACTCTCCACTTTCGATCCCGATTGAAATTATTCATGGCCGCCAAGCGGGCCCAACACTGATGGTAAATGCGGCGATCCACGGAGATGAATTAAACGGTGTTGAGATTGCACGACAGCTGACTAATGCGATTGATCCAAAGAAACTGAAAGGAACACTACTTGTTGTGCCTATCGTTAACGTATTTGGTTTTATCCATAAGTCTCGTTACCTACCTGACCGTCGTGACCTGAACCGTTGCTTCCCAGGAAGTGAGAAAGGATCACTGACATCACGCATCGCTCACACCTTCTTTGAGAACGTAGCGAAGCACTGTGATTACATTTTAGATCTTCACACAGGTGCTATTCACCGTACTAACTTGCCACAGATCCGTGCAAACCTGTCGAACCCTGAAACACTGCGCATCGCAAAAGCGTTCGCAACACCCGTGATCATAGATTCTCCACTGCGTGACGGTTCACTGCGCAGCGAAGCGGAAAAACTGGGTATTCCTGTATTAACTTACGAAGGTGGTGAAGCGCTGCGTTTTGATCACCTAGCGATTCGTGCGGGTTACCTTGGCGTGCATCAAGTGATGAAAGAAATCGGCATGCTACGCCCTAACCGTAAGAAGTTACCAGAGCCAGTATTGAGTAAATCGACCAGTTGGATCCGCGCTGAATCAGACGGCATTTTGCGTAATATGGTAAGGCTTGGCGAACAAGTTGAAGCAGGACAAACTCTGGCTTACATCAGTTCACCTCTAGGTCACCAAGAAGGCCAAGTAATCACAACTAAAGGCGGTATCGTGATTGGTCAACAAACACTGCCTCTAGTCAATGAGGGTGACGCGGTGTTCCACATTGCTTACTTCAAGCAAGATGATGATGAAGTGGGACAGTCTGTTGAGAGTTATATTGAAGAAGTCGCGGAAGATGATTGGTTAACGACTCTGAACAACTAAGTTTGCAGAGTAAGTTAGCTGAATAACGCTCAGAAATGCAAAAGCCCCAATATACTTTTAACTAGAAAGAGAAAGTTATATTGGGGCTTTTTTCTGCTCTTCTTCAAACAAGAAGAGCATAAATTATTGCGACTTACTCGTCGTCTAGCTCTTCTGCGCGAGCTTTTGCACGTGCTTCACGCGCTTGCTCAGCTTTAAGCTCTTTAGTGTGACGCAATTCATCACGCTCTTTACGTTGCTCTGATTTACGATCGTTACGCTCAGCTTGGTTTGCGATGAAAGATGCTAGTTCTTTCTCAGCCCACTCTTGTGCTAGAGCTTCAGTTTCAAAACCAGATTCACGCTTAGATACTGTTGTGCTGCGAGACGTTACTTGACGAGTAATTTCTGCACACCAACCGTTGCGTTTTTCTGTAATGCGGATATCAAATTTTTTGTTCTTAGACATGTTCTATTTATTCCTAAGGGAGATCATTAAGGGATCGGTCAACTTTGATAACTCCATCTAAGTGAGTATCTTTTAACACCATCCCTTGGTAAGCGCGGTATTAGAGCACAAATCCATGGATATTGCTGCAAATATTTGCAGCGGATCACACTCCATTGCTGCAAAACGTTTGCGGCTCATTTCAATTCCTTCATAGCCCTCTATTCACCAGCAATTTCAGCGCTGTTTTATCGACAGCAATGAAATGAACTATGCTCAAACAGAGAGAAGTAAATCGCCTAAAATCTCACATTGATAGGCGTAAGCATCTCACCTACTCCGCCCATAATTAAAATAGCTAAGGAGTTGCTATGGATAGCTTCATCAAAAAATTACCGAAGGTTGAGCTTCATTTACACATAGAAGGCACACTAGAACCTGAGTTGATGTTCGAACTCGCCAAGCGCAATAACGTGTCGATTCCCTTTGAGAATCCAGACCAAGTTCGCGAAGCCTATCAATTTCACAACCTGCAATCCTTCCTCGATATCTATTACCAAGGCGCCAACGTGCTGCTCCACCAGCAAGATTTCTACGACCTAACTTGGGCTTACCTATTGAAATGCCAGCAAGACAACGTAGTTCATACCGAAATATTCTTTGACCCACAGACTCATACCGAACGTGGGATAGGTTTCGACACAGTTGTTGGCGGTATCACTCAAGCTTTACAGAAAGCAGAACAGGAACTTGGGATAAGCAGCCAACTGATCATGTGCTTTCTACGTCACCTTGATGAAGACAGCGCGTTCGAGACGCTCAAGCAAGCCCTGCCCTACAAAGATAAAATCATAGCGGTTGGGCTAGATTCATCAGAGCAAGGCAACCCGCCAGAAAAATTTAAACATGTCTTTCAAGAAGCCATCAACCAAGGTTTCCTAACCGTGGCTCATGCAGGAGAAGAAGGCCCAGCACAAAATATTAGTGACGCGTTGAGCTTGTTAGGCATAACCCGAATTGATCATGGCGTTCGCTGTGTTGAAGATGACGACTTGATGGAACAGTTAATAGCAAAGCGCACACCGCTGACCGTATGCCCGCTATCGAATACCAAACTCAAGGTCTTCGAAACCATGCAACAACACAACATTGTCAAACTGCTGAGAAAAGGGCTGTGCGTCACCATCAATTCCGATGATCCAGCTTACTTTGGTGGTTACATGAATGACAACTTCCTTGCTGTCGCCAATGCTCACCCACTGACGAAAAACGAGTTAGCTCAATTCAGTATCAATGCCATTGAAGCGAGCTTCGTTTCCCCTCAGGCTAGACAAGAACTCACCGCGCAAGTCCGCCAATATCTAACAGTGAATGCTTAACGAGCCAATAGATAATACTGAACGAATAGAGAAAGTGCACTTTTCAACACGATCAAAAAAGGGAAGCTCATTGCTTCCCTTTCATTATCTAAAGGCTTGACTAGCAAGCTTCATCAATCCTCTGATTAACCTGGGTGACCATCCACACGTGGGGTTAATAACATCATGCCGAATTTCCAGATAAACAGACAGAATGCCAGTGTCCATAAGCCCGCACTGATGTTAACCATCTCAAACAAGTAAGCCGGGAAGAAAGTGACACCTAAGCTACGAACTAATGCCGCGATAAAGATAGCCGAGAACGCCAGCGCCATGCTTGGCCCTTTGTAAATCGCACGACCTGTGTGTCCCATGGTGACACGTGTGATCATCGCAAGAATGAGCCCACTCAAACCGCCAATCGCAAACAGGTGCAGCATGTTATGGCTTGCAAATGGGTTATCTAACAAGCCTCTTAGTAACAAGCTCAAAGGAATACACAAATAAGCCGCATGCAGTGACCACACCAAAGGCTCAGACAACGTTGTCCAAGGCTTCCAACGAACAAAGCGAACCAACTGAGTTACACCTGCAAACACCATCAACTCATTGCCCACTTGAGCAAAGGTCAACGGGAAGAAGCTCAGCACAAACAACCCAACCAAAGGCAGGTTTGCTAGCCATTCCAACCAAACCAATGGTTGTGCTTTTTCAAAGTCAAAACGACGGGCCGTGAAGAACGGGATAACTCGTCCACCCATCACGGATAATAGCAAGGTAAACCACCATAACATTGCGTGCCATACTGCAGACGATGGGAATGGGGGCATGCCTTTAATCGTCGCGTAACTAGCAAAGTTGGCGACGATAGCCAATATAAACAGCGGCACAAAAAACAGGTTCTTCCAGCCTTTCGATTTCACGACACGGAAACCAATCTCGTAAGCGGCAAAGATCAAGAACAACGCTTCAACCGATGAGATCAACCACAATGGCGCCGGTGTCCAAAATAGAATACGAGGTGCTAGCCACAAACCAACGAGCGCAGCTAATCGATAATGTTTGGTGCCGTTGACTCCCGTCCACGTTTGCACCGCAGTCAGAACAAAACCAACCACAATCGCCATAGAAAAACCAAACAGCATTTCATGTACGTGCCACCAAAGCGCGGGTACTTTTAACACTTCAGGCTGACCATTTTGGAACATGACAACCCAAGCGACGATAGCAATCACGGCATAAAGGCTGCCTAGAAAGAAGAAAGGTCTAAAACCTAAACGAAGATAAGCTGGAATCGCATCTTCTACGCTTTTATCTGTGATATTTAACAAACTCATTCCTCATTTCAGATAACAAGCCAAGTGTGGCTTATATTGAATTGCTACCAATAGCCAAATTCAAGGTGCAGTAATCATCACCGCAATATTGCCTAACACAATGCATGAAACGCGCCAAAGATATAAAACCAATAAAAACAAGCAACAAGGTGTATTTACAGGTCAAAAAAGTGTCAATTAAACACACCACAAAAAGTCATTTGGACTCGAAGGTGTGTAAAATAAAAAACTACTGACATTTGATGAAGCCAAACATATAGTAAGACTAGTCTCAAATACAAAAGAACAGACAGGGAACGCGATGTATATTTTTGGTTATGGTAGCTTGATCAACTCCTCTTCTCGTCAACTCACAGGTCAAACAGGACAAGCGATTCCTGCGATAGTGCACGGCCTAGTGCGTCACTGGAGTAAAATCGACGACAGCTATGTTTTGTCACCGTTGATCGTCAATCTTGGTGAGGGACAAGTGAATGGTGTTTTGCTTGAGGTCGATGATGTTGCGTTGGCTGAATTTGATCATCGTGAGCGTGGTTATCATCGAATTGAGTTAAGAAGCGATCAGATAGAGAGCCAAACCGAGTTTAAAGCGGATCAATCGATCTGGGTATATATCAAAGACGAAATCGAAGCGCCTTGTGAAAACAGCCCTATAGTTCAAACCTATGTTGATACTGTCATGGCAGGATGTTTAGAGGTGTCTGAAAGCTTTGCTGCGCACTTTGTGGAACATACACAAGGTTGGCACCATCCATTAGAAAATGATCGCCACCAGCCGAAATACGGCAACCTTGCTGGGGTTTCTGATCACCACCACAGTGTGATTGATGGTTTGATACTGACCGTTCGTAGCTAGTCTTTGAGGGCTTTGGGTATTTTGAAGCTTCGATCATTTGAAGCTTTGAGAACCGATAAGTCGATGAGCTTATAACGAATAGTCTCACCGACTAATCTAGACAACTTAAACCACTCGAATACCCGCTGGCATCGCACGTTCCGGTGTCAGCAATACACTTTCAGATTCATCATCCGTTTCTGCACATAACAGCATGCATTCAGAAGTGTGGCCTCTCATCTTCGCTTTAGCTAGGTTACACAACACGACAACCTGCTTGCCCATTAACTCTTCCTCGGTGTAGTAAGGGACTAGGCTAGTCACCGTTTGTAGCGTCTTCTCACCGATATCCACTTGCACGATGTACAGCTTGTCTGCGTTTTCATGACGCACGACCTGAATGATCTGACCTACACGCATTTCTAACTTAGCAAAGTCACCATAAGAGACAGTATCCATTTCTCACTTCCTATATTAATTTATTTTTATCAATTAAATTATTTACTAAAATTAAGTAAAATGTAAATGTTTACACTAGCACTAAGAGCAACAATTACAAGCGGTAAAGATCTCATTACTGGAAGTAAAATGAGAGTTTCATTGCCTTAGTATCATTGTCGGTGTTAAATAGATTCAGCAATATATAGAGGTTAAAAATGGCAACAATTAAAGATGTAGCAAAGGAAGCTGGTGTTTCTGTTGCAACCGTATCTCGAGTGATCAACAAGTCTCCTAAAGCAAGCGCAAGCTCGGTAGAGTCTGTGACTAAAGCGATGGTTAAACTGGGTTACCGCCCTAATGCAAATGCTCGTGCGTTGGTCAGCCAAAGCACCAATACTGTGGGCGTGTTAGTTGGTGATATCTCCGACCCCTTTTTCGGCACGCTGGTTAAGGCTGTCGATAATGTTGCTCGTGAGAACGGAAAACATATCCTCGTTGGTAATGGCTCACACGATCGTGAAGAAGAGAGACAAGCGATTGAGTTGCTGATTAATAGCCGTTGCGATGCCTTGGTAATCCACTCTAAAGGACTCACCGACGAAGAGCTGATTGCCTATGCCAAAGAAGTAAAAGGCTTAGTACTGATCAATCGTTATATTGCTGAGATTGCTAACCGCTGTATTTTCTTGGACAACAAAAAAGGCGCGTATCTTGCGACTGAATACCTTATCCGCCATGGTCATAAGAGCATTGCCTGTATCGCCTCATCGCACAGCATTGAAGATGCCGATGAGCGTGTACAAGGTTACTTGTCAGCACTCTCGGATTACAAAATAGCGTTATCTGATAGCTATATTGAGTACTCAGCTCCCACCAGTGAAGGTGGTGAATACGCCATGACCAACCTTTTGACTAAATCACTGCCAATCACAGGCATTGTTGCGTACAACGATTACATGGCGGCAGGTGCTTTGTCTGTCCTAGATGAAAACGGTATTCAAGCGCCGGACAAAATGTCGATCATCGGCTTCGATGATGGCTTGATTGCACGCTATGTTCATCCAAAGCTAACCACCATTCGCTACCCGATTCAAATGATGGCAGAGAAAGCGACACGACTCGCGTTGCACTTAGCCAAAGGTGAAAACACCTCAACGGAGCCAATGATGTTCTCTCCGACTTTGGTGCGCCGTAATTCGGTAGAGAAAATCTAAGTTCAGGTCAACTCACCAAACAGCAAACAAAAAAAAGCCCTAACAGAAGCGATTCTGTTAGGGCTTTCCTACCTTACTCTGATACCCAACAATCGCGCTTAATAAATCGCACTCTTATTGAGCGCCACTTTTGCTCATCCCCCAAGAACAACGCGATAACTCACATCGTTCTATTCACAAACAAAAGCAATTGGCATAACCGTTTTGAGCTAGAGCGTACTAGTTTGAATAATCCCCCGAAAATTCAAACTGGTAACAGGTACGGTAGTTATATTCTTGTTCAGGCTCGAGAATACAACTGTCCTGCTTCCACTCTGGGTGGTTAGGAGAGTCAGGTAAGAACTGGGTTTCTAGCGCCAAACCAGCGTAGTCTTCATAGCTGCCACCACTTCGGTTTGGTGTACCACCAAGCCAGTTTCCGGTGTATAGCTGCATCGCAGGTTTGGTTGAAAATACTTTTAGTGTGACGAGCGCATCTGGTGACGTTACGGTAGCGGCGCATTGAGTGCGCTTACAGCCATCAGCCAATAGGAAAGAGTGGTCGTAACCCTTTGCTGCTTTCTGCTGTTCATCACCCAACAAACGCTCTGAGATCATCATAGGCTGATTGAAGTCGAAGCTGGTCGATTTCACCGATTTAAGATTGCCTAATGGAATACCTACCGAGTTGGTCGGTAAGAATTGATTGGCGTTGATGCTCACAATATGTGACAAACAATCGTGCCCGGCTTCCGCACCAAGTAAGTTGAAGTACGCATGATTCGTTAGGTTGACCACGGTTGGCTTGTCTGTGGTCGCAGAGTGATGAATGGAAACTCGATTGTCTTCGGTAAGTTCATAACGTACCGACACATTCAAATTCCCCGGAAACCCTTGGTCGCCATCAACCGACTCTAGGTTAAACACCACTGATGTTTCGGTTTGCTCGGCAATATTCCAACGACGTTTATCAAAACCGTTCGGACCACCATGTAAGGTATTGCCCGCTTGGTTGGTTTCCAGTTTGTAGTTCTGACCATCTATTTTAAAGCGACCATTGGCAATGCGGTTAGCATAACGGCCAACGGTTGTGCCCATATAGCTGGCTTGTTTCTCGAAGTTCTCCATTGAGTTAATACCCAACAAAACTTCTCTTTTATTTCCCTTTACTGGCAAGATACAGCTCAACCATGTTGCACCAATGTCCATGAATGTCACTTGCATTCCATGCTTATTTGATAGCGTCACTAACTGAGCGGGTTGGCCATCATAGGCTGGAGTTTGTGTCATGGATTGATGCAGGGTTTGCTCTTGTGTCATTCTAAATTCCTTCTAGTGCCAGTAAAAAGCCTCTACATTGGGTAAAGGCTTTACTATTTGGCCTACCATGAACTTTTTAGTTGATAAGCTCTCTATTAAATCTCGAAACAGCTAGATTACTTCAACTAAGCCTGCTCCGTCTTTCGCTTGGCACACATAAATAGATTCTTTTAGACCGGTCGCCGCTTGATATTTCTGCTCAACGGTTGTTTTAATTTCATCAACCAATGCAGGTGGAACCAATGCCACAATACAACCACCGAAACCACCGCCAGTCATGCGCACACCACCTTGGTCACCAATCACGTCTTTGACCATATCAACCAGAGTGTCGACTTCTTTGACTGTGATTTCAAAATCGTCTCGCATTGACGCATGCGATTCAGCCATCAATTCGCCCATGCGTTTCATATCATGAGTACGCAGAGCTTGAGCCGCTTCAACGGTACGGTCATTTTCAGTAATCACGTGACGGGCACGTTTCGCGACCATTTCATCCAACTCAGACTCTTTCGCTTTGAACTGTTCAATAGTCACATCACGAAGTGCAGGAACACCAAAGATGCGTGCCGCTTCTTCACACTGTTCACGACGCGTGTTGTATTCGCTGTCGACTAAACCACGTTTCTTGTTTGAGTTGATGATAACCACAGCCATATCTTCTGGCATAGAAACAGCTTGAGTTTCTAAGCTACGACAATCCAAAAGCATCGCATGATTTGCGCGACCTTCAGCAGAAATCATTTGGTCCATGATGCCGCAGTTACAGCCTACAAATTCGTTTTCGGCTTGCTGACCATTCAATGCAACTTCAGCTTGGCTGATCTCTAGGTTGTAAAGCACCTTGAATGTCTGACCAATGACCACTTCCAGTGCCGCAGAAGAACTTAAACCTGCACCTTGAGGCACGTTGCCAGTTACAGATATGTCTGCACCTTTAAACTCAAAGCCACGACTCATTAGGCATTTCACAACACCACGAATGTAGTTCGCCCACATCTTGTCTTGTTGGAATGTGATCTCTTGAGTTAGGTCGAACTCATCGACTGCATTATCGTAGTCCACTGATACTACGCGCACGATGTTGTCATCACGCTTTGCTGCTGCAACTACCGTTTGGTAGTTAATGGCACACGGTAGAACAAAACCATCGTTGTAGTCAGTGTGCTCACCAATCAGGTTCACACGACCCGGAGCTTGAACGATATGAGTCGCTCGGTAACCAAGGGCTTGCTCAAAAGATGCTTTCACGTTTTGGATTAGATCAGACATAAGTAAACTCTCTGCTTAAACTCTTTAATCAATTGGTTATGGCCCCTTTACGGCACCACTTTAATTCTTTTAGATCCCCGACCCCTTTGTTCCTCACTCTCGGGATTGACGCTAAACGTTTCAATGAAACTGTCATTCCAGAATCGAGGAACGAGATATCAGGAATCTCGCTCGTTATCTACGAAGCAACGTATTACTGCTCTTTGTAGTGAACGTCACTCAAATCACGAAGACGTTGCGCGGCTTGTTCTGCGGTTAAATCACGCTGAGACTCCGCCAACATTTCGTAGCCGACCATGAATTTACGAACCGAAGCACTGCGTAACAATGGCGGGTAGAACAGTGCATGCAACTGCCAGTGATCGATGTCGGTGCCTTCTTCGAAGAACGGCGCATAGTGCCACCCCATCGAGTATGGGAATGAACACTGGAACAAGTTGTCGTAACGACTGGTCAGCTTCTTGATCGCAAGCGCCAAGTCATCACGCAGCTCGTCCGTCAATTCACTCATGCGGCGAATATGCGTTTTTGGTAGCAACATAGTTTCGAATGGCCACGCAGCCCAATAAGGTACTACAGCAATCCAATGTTCAGTTTCAATCACAGTGCGTGAGCCGTCTTTCATTTCGGCTTCAACGTAATCGACTAACAAGTTCGAACCTTGCTGGTCGAAGTACTCTTTCAGCAACTTTTCTTTACGTTCAATTTCGTTGGGTAAAAAGCTGTTTGCCCAGATTTGACCGTGTGGATGAGGCTGAGAACAGCCCATGGTCTCGCCTTTGTTTTCGAAGGCTTGAACCCATAGGTAATCTTTACCCAGTTCTTCAATTTGCTCGTTCCAGGTATCAATAACACCACGGATTTTATTAACCGGTAACTCTGGCAGCGTTTTGCTGTGATCCGGAGAGAAACAGATAACACGGCTCAACCCGCGAACACCTTGAGTCTTGAATAGAGGGTTTTCAGACTCTGGAGCGTCAGGTGAATCAGGCATCAACGCCGCGAAATCGTTACTGAATACGTAAGTGCCGTCGTAATCTGGGTTTTCATCACCCGAGATACGTGTATTGGTCGGGCACAAGAAACACTCTTTCTCATACGCTGGAAGCTGCGCAGTCGATGGCTTTTCATCTTGGCCGCTCCACGGACGTTTTGCGCGGTGCGGTGATACTAAAATCCACTGACCTGTTAATGGGTTATAACGACGGTGCGGGTGGTCTACTGGGTTAAATTCAACTTTTGACATGTTTAGATTGCTCTCAAATTTTGTGTCTTGGTCAATTCACCAAGATGAATAATTCTTCTACAAGGAGATTCCCTATCACGCTCGTTCCTCGCTGTAGGGAATGACGCTCAGAAATCGAAGTTTTAAAATTCGTCATTCCAGAATCGAGGGACGAGATATCTGGAATCTCTCTTCATCTGCATTCCCCAATGAAATTGGAGTTGCAGCTAGGCAGCAAGATTTCCAATATCCATGAGCATAGATCTTCTATGTGATTGGAATTGGTAAGCGCAGCTAACAACGCTGCGGCTTCAATTACGAAGGGGAATAGCCGTTCGGGTTCTTCGACTGCCAATTCCACGTATCCGCAGTCATCTCCATCACGCTGCGAGTCGCTTTCCAGCCTAACTCACGCTCTGCTTTTTCAGTGCTTGCCCAACATTCGGCAATATCACCGGCGCGGCGTGGACAAAGTTCATAAGGAACTGGTTTGCCTGAAGCTTGTGCGAAGGCTTCAACCATCTCAAGCACACTCGAACCTTTACCTGTACCTAGGTTATAAATATGTAAGCCAGCTTTCTCGCCCACCGCTTTTAGTGCTGCAACGTGACCGTCTGCTAAGTCCATTACATGAATATAGTCACGAACGCCAGTGCCATCGACTGTTGGGTAATCGTTTCCAAAAACAGCCAGTTTTTCACGGCGACCTACCGCTACTTGAGCAATAAACGGCATCAGATTGTTTGGGATACCTTGTGGGTCTTCACCCATAGTGCCCGATGAATGGGCGCCAACTGGGTTGAAGTAACGCAGTAATGTCACACTCCAATCGTTCTCAGCGTTGAACAAATCACTCAAACATTCTTCGACCATGTACTTACTGCGACCATAAGGATTAGTTGTTGCACCCGTTGGAGAGCTTTCAGTAATTGGCACCACTTCTGGATCACCGTAAACGGTAGCCGAAGAGCTAAATACAATGCTCTTCACACCCGCTTTCTTCATGCTGCGAGCTAACACCAATGATCCATTGACGTTGTTATCGTAGTACTCCAAAGGCTTGGACACCGACTCCCCAACCGCTTTCAGGCCAGCAAAGTGAATCACGGCTTGGATATCGTTTTCTGAAAACACGCTATCTAGAAAAGATTGATCACGAATGTCGCCAAGATAAAAAGTTGGTCGCTTACCGGTCAATGATTCGATTCGCTCCAGTACTAGCTCTTTGCTGTTGCAAAGGTTATCAACAATGATTGGCTCCATACCCGCCTGTATCATTTGAATACATGTATGACTTCCGATGTAACCCATGCCGCCCGTAACCAGTACTTTCACAATCAACCTCTCTTTGTCGTCATTCTTGGACTAACTCGAACTGACATTCAGCTCAGTAGCACCGTATGCCAGAAATAGTAGCAGCCATTTTGACTATAATTCTGTGATCAAAACCACGAAGTGTAAACGTTTACACTAACTCATATCATTGTTACTGAACGTGACATAGGGAGAACCTATAAACAAAAATATCTAATTCATTGAATTTTAATAAGATAATTATAGATAGTTAGATTTTAGACATCATAGAGGAGTTGAACATTTATTTTACTAAAAGTTAATGCAATGACTTCCAGTTTGATTACAATAGGTCTGTAGAATAAAGAGGTGCATTGCTTTTTTACTAAATACCAATTTCAAAGCAGCGCAATGTTCCAATAACAGGAAGTGAGTATGGCAACGTTAAAAGATATCGCGACTGAAGCACATGTTTCATTGGCTACAGTTTCAAGGGTTCTCAATGAAGATCCAACATTAAGCGTCAAGGAAGAGACCAAAAGGCGTATCTTTGAAATTGCAGAGAAGTTGGAATACAAAACCAGCAGCTCACGAAAAGCCGTTAGCAGTAAAAAACAAAATCATCACTTCCTTGCGCTGTATAACTACAAGCAAGAAGCTGAAGTGAATGACCCTTACTATCTATCGATTCGCCACGGGATTGAAACCCAATGTGAAAAAATGGAAGTTGGACTAACTAATTGTTATGAAAGCAAAATACAGGTTAGTTCTAGCAACATTACCGGTGTTTTATTAGTCGGCCGAATGACACAAGAAGTTATCGAGCAAGCGAAAAAGCTGACCGATAATATTTGCTACGTCGACTTTACGGATCACTCAGAACCTTATGATTCTGTCGATATCGATCTTGCTCGTATCAGCAAAGAGATCACCAACTTCTTCATTAACCAAGGTTATCAACGCATTGGTTTCATTGGTGGGCAAGACGACATCAATACTTCAGACATTCGTGAAGTGGCTTTTGCTGAATACGGCGGCCTTAAAAACGTAGTCAGTGAGCAAGATATCTATCGCGGCGACTTCTCTAGCTCATCGGGCTACGACCTAGCGAAGAAAATGCTAGAGAGCGAGAATTACCCGAAAGCCATGTTTATTGCATCAGATTCCATCGCTATTGGCGTTTTACGAGCGATTCATGAGCACGGTTTGCGCATTCCTGAAGACATTGCGCTGATCAGTGTAAATGACATCCCAACCGCTAAGTTTACCTTCCCATCTTTATCAACGGTTCGTATCCATTCTGAACTGATGGGAATTCAAGGTGTTAACCTGCTGATAGAGAAAGCGCGCGACGGACGAACCATCCCACTTAGAGTCTATGTGCCTAGTAAACTCAAGCTGCGCGACACAACAAAATAATCATATAAATCAAATATATAAAATAAGGCTACCTTTATTGAAGGTGGCCTTTTTTATGTCTTTCATATACGCCAACATACGCATATTTCCCTTCTGAAATACTCACCTAAATCACCAAATGACATTCTTTTAAGTGGATCACACACCACTGTAAAAAGCCCACAAAAAACGTGATGGAGTTAAAGTAAAACGTTTTCACCAATTTCATTTAGTAAAACTTTTACTAATAATTACCTCAGTCCAAAAATACTCGTATTCACTACGACCCAATTACGCATAAGAACGTCGGTCAGCAAATTGCATTTAGGCCGAGAGAGAGGCAACGTGAACAACTGGGAAAACTTCCTGAACTTACATGAGAACCGTATGGCACCGCGTGCATACTTCTTCTCATACGCATCAGAAAAGAATGCAAAAACGTTTCAGCGTGAACTTAGCAGCCACTTCCAACTATTGAGTGGTCAATGGAATTTCAACTATTTCACCAATCCACTATTGGTTCCTGAAGAGTTCTACTCTCAAGAAATGAAAGACTGGGGCCACATTACGGTTCCAAACATGTGGCAAATGGAAGGCCACGGCGATCTTCAATACACAGATGAAGGTTTCCCATTCCCAATTGATGTGCCTTTCGTACCATCAGACAACCCAACCGGTGCATACCAACGCTCTTTCTTCCTAGGCGAAAGCTGGGACGAGAAACAAACCATCATCAAATTTGATGGCGTTGAAACTTATTTCGAAGTTTACGTAAACGGCGAGTACGTGGGTTTCAGCAAAGGCAGCCGCCTAACCGCTGAGTTCGATATCTCTAGCCATGTAAAAGCAGGCAACAACCTGCTTTCTATTCGTGTGATGCAGTGGGCCGACTCAACCTACATTGAAGACCAAGACATGTGGTGGACGGGCGGTATCTTCCGTGATGTTTACCTAGTAGGTAAAGAGCAACTGCACGTTCAAGACGTTACCGTTCGCACTGACTTCGACGACGCTTACCAAAGCGCTACCCTGTCGTGCAACGTTGCCCTAGAAAACCTAGCAGCAGCAACAAACGCAACCCTTGAGTACGCATTGCTTGATGGCGGCCAAGTTATCTCGCAAGGCGCAGTTGATAACCTAGCCGTTCCTAATAGATTGACTGACGGCAATGCGAATACTCAATTCTCTATTGATGTGGTTAACCCAGTTCAATGGAACGCTGAAAACCCTTACCTGTACCAACTGCTACTGACGCTGAAAGACGCTGACGGCAAGGTGCTGGAAGTTATTCCACAACGCGTTGGTTTCCGCGATATTAAAGTGCGTGATGGTCTGTTCTACATCAACAACAAGTACGTGATGCTGCACGGTGTAAACCGCCACGACAACGACCACCTGAAAGGTCGCGCTGTTGGTATGGATCGCGTAGAGAAAGACTTGGTACTGATGAAGCAACACAACATCAACTCAGTACGTACAGCGCACTACCCGAACGACCCACGCTTCTACGAACTGTGTGATATCTACGGCCTATTCGTGATGGGCGAAACCGATGTTGAAACACACGGCTTTGCTAACGTTGGCGACCTAAGCCGCATCACTAACGATGCCGCATGGGAAGCGGTGTTTGTTGAGCGTATCGAACGTCATATCCACGCTCAAAAGAACCACCCTTCTATCATCATGTGGTCGCTAGGTAACGAATCTGGCTACGGCTGCAACATCCGTTCTATGTACGATGCAGCGAAAGCGATTGATGACACGCGTCTGGTTCACTACGAAGAAGACCGTGATGCTGAAGTAGTAGACATCATTTCAACCATGTACTCACGCGCTCAACTGATGAATGCCTTCGGTGAATTTCCACATGAAAAACCACGCATCATCTGCGAATACGCACACGCAATGGGTAACGGCCCTGGCGGTTTAACCGAATACCAAAACGTGTTCTACAAGCATGATGCGATTCAAGGTCACTATGTTTGGGAATGGTGTGATCACGGCATTCTGGCACGTGATGAAGCAGGCACAGAGTTCTACAAGTACGGTGGTGACTACGGTGACTACCCGAACAACTACAACTTCTGCATGGACGGTTTGATCTACCCAGACCAAACACCAGGCCCAGGCTTGAAAGAGTACAAACAAGTGATTGCCCCAGTGAAGCTTCGCGATTTCGATGCACAAACGGGCACCTTCACTGTCGATAACAAACTTTGGTTCTCAAACATTGATGACTACACCATCACTGCGGAAATCCGCGCTGAAGGTAAAACCATTGCTGTGCAACATATCAAGGTTGAAGAGCTGGCTGAAAACTCTAGCCGCGAACTGACACTTAACTTGCCAGAGCTTGATGAGCGTGAAGTGTTTGTGAACTTTACTGTTCGCAAAGATTCTCGTACTTCATACAGCGAAGCGAACCACGATATCGCGGTTTACCAATTCCAAGTGAAAGAGAACACAGCGCAGCTTGACGCCTTCACCAACAACAATGCAACGGCACTGAATGTTGAAGAGTCTCGCCTCGCTTATGTAATCAAAGGCCATAACTTTGCACTGAACTTCTCGAAAGTGAACGGCAAGCTGACGTCATGGTTAGTCAATGGCGAAGAACTGATTAAGTCGGAACCTAAGCTGAACTTCTTCAAGCCAATGATCGATAACCATAAGCAAGAGCACGATGGTTACTGGGAGCCTGCGCATCTACAAATCATGCAAGAGCACTTCCGCACGCTAAACGTGGAAGAGAACAACGGCAAGATTGAGATCACCACCACCAGCATCATTGCTCCACCGGTATTTGATTTCGGCATGCGCTGTGAATATCGCTACCAAATCAGTGCCGAAGGCCAACTGAACGTTGAACTGAGCGGCGAACGCTACGGTGATTACCCACATGTGATTCCAGTGATTGGTTTCGATATGGGCATTAACGGTGATTTCGACCAAGTTCAATACTACGGCCGTGGCCCTGAAGAGAACTACCAAGACAGCAAACAAGCCAACATGATTGATGTGTACCAATCAACCGTGGCTGACATGTTCGAGAACTACCCGTTCCCACAAAATAACGGCAACCGCCAACACGTTCGTTGGGCTGCGCTTTCAAGCCGCGCAGGTAATGGTATTGCAGTAAAACCACAGCAAGAAATCAACTTCAGCGCATGGTTCTACACCAACCAAAACCTGCACCAAGCACAACACACCATTGAGCTAGAGAAGAGCGGTTACATCACGCTAAACCTAGACCACCAAGTGATGGGCTTAGGCTCGAACTCTTGGGGCAGTGAAGTGTTAGATTCTTACCGCGTGTACATGGATGAGTTCCGCTACGGCTTAACTCTGGTTCCATTCCAAGCAGGCGATTGCGATGCGCAGCACCTAATCAATCACAACTTTGGTAATGAGTTTTTCACGGCGAACGCTCCGAAAGCTCAACCACAACAGAACGAGGCATAAGCGATGATCGTTTTAGACAACCTAGAGCAATTTAAAGTCGTTTACCGCGACGGTCGTAAATGGCAACGCTGTGTAGAAGCGATTGAAAACATCGGCAACATCAAAGATGGCGTGATGTATTCAATTGGTGACTCACTGGCTTACATGATTGAAGACGGCGTGGCTCGTAACACCGAAAACTTTACTGGCAACCGTCGTTACTTCGACGTGCATTACTACCTAGAAGGTCGTGAAACCGTCGATTTCGCAGCCAAGTCAGAGCTAGAGCAAATCCAAGCTTACAGCGATGAGACTGACCGTGAACACCTAATGGGTAACGGTGAAACTCGTGAACTCATTGAAGGTCAAGTAGCGATCTTTGATAACAGCAAAGCTTACCGCTTCCACGGTGATAACCGAGTACGCAAAGTAGTGCTGAAAGTGACTATTGAAGACGGTTACTTCCTTAATAAGTAAGTAACTGAAAGCTAAACAAACGAAAGCAACAACAAGATCTATTCACAGTGTGTACTGAGCCTTGCCGTTCAAGGCTCAGTCACACTGCATAACGCCTTTACGCTTCTTCCCTACAAGGAAGCTTAAAGAAATAACGACTATAATTACGTGACCCTTGGAGGACACTATGTCTGAATCTGTACGCGGTAAGTTAGGTAAATTTGCCTTACTCTCCATGACATTTGCAGCGGTATTTAACGTTCGCAACATTGTAAATAACAACATCGAATTGGGATTGAGTTCAGCCCCTATCTTTTTGCTTGCCACTCTTATTTACTTCATTCCATTCGTATTCATTATTGCTGAATTCGTATCAGCAAATAAAAATTCTGAGTCAGGCATGTATGACTGGCTTAAACAGCCTTTAGGCTCAAAAGCGGCCTACTTAGGTTCATTCCTCTATTGGTTCGTTAACCTATTCTGGTTTGTATCACTACTACCTAACGTTATCGCATACGCATCTTACGCAATGCTTGGCTACGAGTACGCCTTCTCTCCGATTGTGACATCGGCAATCTCAATTGGCCTATTTGCGGCGGCAACGCACATCTCGACTAAAGGCGCGAGCTGGTTAGGTAAGATTGCAGAGATCGTGGCATACGGCGTATTTGCACTGTTCGCGGTTTACGTTATCGGCGCACTAATGGCATTAGGTGGTAACCATGAGCCAGTAGAACCAATCACGCTAGAAGCAATGACGCCAACCATCAACTGGGCAACACTAGGTATTATGTGTTGGATCTTCCAAGCAGCCGGTGGTGCAGAAACCGCAGCCGCTTACCTAAACGATGTTAAAGGTGGTCATAAGTCTTTCATCAAGGTGATCATCAGCGCGGGTATCGCTATCGGTATCATGTATGCAGTCGGTTCTCTATTAGTGAACGTATTCGTTGCACGTGATGAACTCACTTATGCTGGCGGCATGGTTGAAATCTTCACTGGTATGGCGAACTACTTCGACATTTCACAATCTCTAACAGGTCGCTTCGTCGGTATCATCCTGTTCGTCGCTATGTTCGGTTCGATGATGATGTGGACAGCAGCTCCAGTAAAAATTCACTTCTCTGAAATCCCTAAAGGTGTTTACGGTGAGAAGACGACTGAGCTTAACGAACACGGTGTGCCAGTACGCGCAGCATGGTGGCAGTTTGCGTTCGTATTCCTAATGCTCGTTATAAACGGCTTCGGTTCTGAGTCTGTACAAGACATGATGAACACAGCGATTAACCTAACAGCTGGTACGGCAATGTTACCGCCTATCTTCATCATGGTGGCGTACTTTGTATTCCGCTTGAAGCATGACGATACACCACGTGACTTCCGCATGGGTACGCGAGTTCAAGGTATGGCTGTTGTATCTGTACTTATCGGTATCTTCGTTGTGAGCATGACAGCGTCAGCATTCCCAACGGGTGTAGACCTAATGCAAGCGTTCTTCGTCAACGTATTTATGACGGCAGTGTTCTCAGCGATCGCTTGGTGGTGGATCTCTCGCTTTGAAAAGAAGCAAGCAGGTAAAGACGCGAAGTTAGAAGCCGCAAAGCAGTCGTAATCCAAAATTAACACCTCTAATTGAAAAGCGCCTTATGGCGCTTTTTTTGTTTTAAATCAGAAGATTAAATACCAATAAACAAGAATAAAAACGTCATTCCGTCAAGGTTTCACTTCACGAAAAACGTTAGTTAGATCGTAATAAAACTCGAATAAAAACACAGGTAAAATATTAACTAAATTTATTTACTCGATATCACATATTTGATCAATTCCGATTAACTTCCCGCCGCTTAATCTTTAATCTTCTTGCTGAAGAAATAGAAAAACTCATAGAACAATAAACGACACAAAGCCCCTACAAGCCTGTTACATCGTCGTACATGAGAAAGCCAATTTCTTCGATGAATGCCTTAGTGTTGCATTTGAAATTCAAGTAATAAATTTACTGAAATCGAAAAGATAAACGCCAAGGAATTAGTTCGTAAATCAATACAAAAATAATAAATGAGCCAAACCTGACTTCATGAAGCGGGTGTTTGCCAAACCAACATAACAATAAAAACACGGCCTAGATCTCCCTCTCTAGGACCTAGTAAATAACGATCATCAACGTGATTCACCGGAGAACATCATGTCCGATAATAAACGCAGTACGATAGGCAAGTTTGCCCTACTGTCTATGACCTTCGCGGCGGTATACAGCTTCAATAACATCATAAACAACAACATCGAAATTGGCCTTTCCTCAGCTCCGATGTTCTTTTTAGCAACCATCTTTTACTTTGTGCCCTTTTGTTTGATCGTGGCTGAGTTTGTATCATTGAATAAAGACTCTGAGGCGGGTGTTTATTCTTGGGTTAAAAGCTCTCTAGGCGGTCGCTGGGCGTTTATTTCAGCTTACACCTACTGGTTTGTTAACCTATTCTTCTTCACCTCTCTGCTGCCTAGAATCATCGCTTATGCGTCGTATGCGTTCTTAGGATTCGAATACATATTTACGCCGATAACCACGGCGATCTTGAGCACCATTCTATTTGCGGTTGCTACACACATTTCAAACAACGGCGCGAAGCTACTTGGCCCAATCACCTCACTAACCTCGTCACTGATGTTGTTGCTGACTCTGTCTTACATCCTGCTTTCAGGCGGTGCTTTGATCGGTGGTATCGAGCCAGCTGACCCAATCACCATTGAAGCGATGACACCAAGCTTTAACTGGGCATTCCTTGGGGTAATCACTTGGATCTTCATGGCGGCTGGCGGTGCTGAATCGGTTGCGGTTTACGTCAACGACATCAAAGGCGGACACAAGTCTTTCGTTAAAGTGATCATCATTGCGGGTATCTTTATCGGTGCGCTTTACTCGGTTGGCTCTGTGCTTGCGAACGTATTCGTTGCTCGCGAAGAACTTAAGTTTACTGGTGGTTCGGTGCAGGTATTCGAAGGGCTAGCAAGACACTTTGGATTGTCTGAAATACTGATGAACCGTTTCGTTGGTGTGGTTTCATTCACTGCGATGTTGGGCTCTCTACTGATGTGGACAGCGACTCCGGTTAAGATTTTCTTCTCTGAAATCCCTAAAGGTATCTTCGGTGAGAAAACCGTCGCACTCAACAAACAAGGCGTGCCAGAGCGTGCAGCATGGGTTCAGTTCTTCATAGTGATTCCACTGATGTTCATCCCAACGTTGGCGTCGGACACCGTACAAGACTTGATGAGCACCATCATCAACATGACCGCTGCAGCCTCTATGTTGCCGCCACTGTTCATTATGATTGCTTACCTGCACCTGCGTGTAAAACTTGATCATCTCCCACGAGATTTCCGCATGGGTTCACGCCGAGTGGGTATCACAGCGGTGTCGATTCTTATCGCTATCTTTACAGTGGGTTTCTTTGCATCAACCTTCCCGACTGGCGCAGACATCATGACCATTATCTTCTACAACGTGGGTGGGATTGTGATCTTCCTTGGCTACGCATGGTGGAAATACGGTCAATACGAGAAAAGCTTATCTCCAGAAGAGAAGAAACTAGAAGCAAAGCCGGAAACTGCTAACGCCTAGTGTTCTCCTTACCTTGGTCTTAATCTTGATTTGAACTCTCTTAGGCACTCACTATTTGGCGAGTGCCTTTTTATTCGCTTCCCTTTTTTCTTATCGCTGCGCCTTACATCTATTTACCGAGTTATTCCTTTCATTAAAAATAGATTCACAACACCAATGTATCCCTCGCCTGATATTTGTTTATAAATCCAACTAAAACCCAAAATAAATTAACAGTAAATTTTTACTAAAAATAGATCACACTTTTAAGTTTATTTAATTTTAAACACAAAAATAATCATTAATATTAGTTTTGCGATCGTAAGTGACCTGACCATATACGCCTTGAAGAGCACCCCATATTAGAAGTCAGAACTGCTTACGAAGCTTCATTTATAACCCCGACACAGAAGTGAACAAAATGAAAAGTAGTTTTACTAAAAAGACTCTTATTACAAGTTGTATTCTTGCTGCCCTTACGGCCAATGCGCACGCTGATGAAACCGCGGCTAACCACAGCGACACTCAGCCCCCTAAAACAGAATCAGAAACGCTGTTTAACTTTTACGGAGAGCTTGGCCTTGGTGGTCATGTGGCACTCGAAGGTGATGATAAGGGTCGCTACGCAGACGGCACTTACATTGAAGCGGGTTTAGCTATCGAGCACGGTAATTGGTTTGGTCTTGCTTACATGGAAGGCTGGACGGTACAAGCCGATGACGAAGGTAACGCTTGGGCGACTGGCCACGGCTGGGGCGGCTTCGAAGGTGGTTTTAACCGCTTTTACGCTGGCTACCGCACCGATGCAAAAACAGAATTTATTGTCGGTCGTATGGACTCGTCACTGGATGACGTTCAATGGTGGGGTGACCCTACAGTTGAGTACGGCTACGCAATCTCAAACACGCGTGACGTACATCTTGGTGTGAAGATTCAAAACCTAGAAGGCAAACTTCGCTACAGCGTTTCTTTCGCGCCAGAGTCTGACTTCTCTGAAGACGATGCTCTCGTTCACTTCGGTAAATACGACAGCTTCGCAGACCAATGGAAAGATAAGAACGCCATGGTCAATGGTTACCTCCAATACGACCTCACTGACGACCTGACCCTAATGGGTGGCGGTGAAGTTCGTAATAATGACGGCGGTGAACTTCTACTATTAGGTGCTGAATACAAAAACTTCGCCACTCGTATTTGGCATGATACCGATAAAGGCAACCAAGAATCTTTCGGTAGCGAGTCAGGTATTCAAACCAGTGCGTGGTACGAAGCAGCACAAGGCGTTTACCTATCAGCAGCCTACAACTACGCAAACTTTGACGGTGACAATGGCGACAAAGAGATCACCTCTTACATCAATGCTGGCGTTTGGTACGAATACGGCAATGGCGCGTTTGCGACTGCTTTCGATAGCCGCTTTGGCGTAGGCAGCGACACTGAAATCGGCGACGCGCAAGTGTTCGCAATGCAATACTTCTACTGGTAATAACAGGAACTCATCATGAAACTGAATAAATCATTCGCAGCTCTCGCTATTGGCGCAGCACTTGTTGTTACTGGCTGTACATCAAACTCAAGTTCTGACACAGAGCAACTGCAAGCAAACGAATTTAAGAACGTTATCGACCGCACTGGCTCACCAGAATACATGCGTGATTACGACTTCGATGACCACCAGCGCTTTAACCCATTCTTCGACCTAGGTGCATGGCACGGTCACTTGCTGCCAGACACAGCTGAAGGCATGGGCGGCTTCCCAGGAACGGCACTGCTTACTGAAGAATACATTAACTTCATGGCAGATAACTTTGACCGCCTAAGCGTGTTCAAAGATGGCAAAAAAATCGCATTCACCATGGAAGCTTACAGCCTACCGGGAGCATTGGTTCAGACACTAAAATCTGACGATGTAACGGTAGAAATGACGATGCGCTTTGCTTCAAACCGTACCTCTCTGCTAGAAACCAAAATCACTACCGACTCCCCAGTAGAACTGGTGTGGGATGGTGAGCTACTCGAAAAGACACACGCGAAAGAAGGCGTGGCGCAAACCGACAAAACAATCGCTGAAACTTACCCTGAGTATGACCGTCAAATCGTCGCAACCGACGATGGCCTAAAGGTCACCTTTGGTAAAGTGCGTTCAACGTGGGATCTACTTACGTCAGGTGAGTCTGAGTACCAAGTTCACAAATCAATTCCAGCGCAAACTACAGTTGATGGTTTAGCGTTTACTTCAACGGCAAACATTGAAGCATCGACAACTATCTACACCACATACTCACATGTTCTAACGGCAGAAGAAGCGCAAGCAGAACAGCCTGAAATCAAAAAGATCATGGCAAACCCTACCGACTTCTTAGCGGCATCAGCAGAACGTTGGGAAGGCTATCTTGAGATGGGTTTAACCAACCCGAACGCGACACCAGAACAAGAACGTGTTGCGGTTAAAGCGATGGAAACCCTAAACGGTAACTGGCGTGGCGCAGCCGGTGCGATGGAGTTTGATTCAGTGACACCATCAGTGACTGCACGTTGGTTCTCGGGCAACCAAACTTGGCCGTGGGACACATGGAAACAAGCCTACGCAATGGCTCACTTCAACCCAGACGTAGCGAAAGACAACATCCGTGCGATGTTCGCTTACCAAATTCAGGCCGACGACGCTGTTCGCCCTTGGGATGAAGGCTACGTGCCCGATTTATTGGCTTACAACCTAAGCCCAGAACGTGGCGGCGACGGTGGTAACTGGAATGAACGTAATACCAAACCAAGCCTAGCGGCATGGGCAGTAATGGAAGTCTACAAGACCACCAGCGATGAAGCTTGGCTCGAAGAGATGTATCCAAAGCTCGTGGCTTACCACAATTGGTGGCTACGCAACCGTGACAACAACGGCAACGGTGTACCTGAATATGGCGCAGCACGCGACAAAGCACACAACACACCTGAAGGTGAAATGTACTTCACCGTGGTTCGTGGTGACAAACATGAAACAGTCGTAGGCCAAGCAGCACTGGATAAAGTTGTGGCTGAAGGTAACTACGATTACATCGAAAGCCCAGCTCAAACAGCCGCATCTTGGGAATCAGGTCGTGACGATGCAGCCGCATTCGGTTTCATCGATAAAGATCAGCTAGACGCGTATGTGGCGAACGGCGGCAAGCGCAGCGATTGGGATGTTGAGTTCGCTCAAAACCGCGCTGAAGATGGCACGCTATTGGGCTACTCACTACTGCAAGAGTCTGTCGACCAAGCAAGCTACATGTACAGCGACAACAAGTACCTAGCAGAAATGGCTGACATTCTAGGTAAAGACGCAGAAGCGAAAGAGTTCCGCGAAAAGGCTGAGCATCTGTCGAACTACATCAACACTTGTATGTTCGACGAAGGCACTAACTTCTTCTACGACATTCGTATCGAAGACAAACCACTAGCCAACGGCTGTGCAGGTAAACCGATTGTAGAGCGTGGTAAAGGCCCTGAAGGTTGGTCACCATTGTTCAATGCTGCTGCCACTCAAGCTAACGCTGATGCAGTTGTCTCTGTAATGAAAGATACAGAAGAGTTCAATACCTACGTTCCACTAGGCACAGCGGCGCTTTCTAGCCCAGCATTTGGCCCAGATATTTACTGGCGTGGACGCGTTTGGGTAGACCAATTCTACTTCGGTCTAAAAGGCATGGACAGCTACGGCTACCGTGACGATGCGATTGAAATGGCAGGTGCATTCTTTGATCACGCCGATGGACTAGTGCAAGACGGCCCTATCCGTGAGAACTACAATCCACTAACCGGCGAACAACAAGGTGCACCAAACTTCTCTTGGAGTGCTGCTCACCTATACATGCTTTACAACGATTTCTTTACTGACGCAGAGTAAATCAAACCTATACCTGTCTTCTGGAATTCAATGAAAAGATAACCTCATAAATTTCAGGCTTTGGCACTCAGTATCTCGCTGAGTGCCTTTTTTACACCTGAAGCCAAATAAGCTAACAAACAAGCACTTAGACTATTTGGCCTACCATGATCCTTTTACTCTATTCGCTGCACGTTAGCCTATATCACCACAATGAAAACGCACCTGATAATGGTAATGCTCTTCCAATAATTTGAATTCATCATGTACGCTTGGCGTCCAAGAATCATCCCCACCAACCCCCATGTGAAAACCATCAATGTTCACAAACAATTGCTCTTGTTCAACTAAATCACAGGTGTGTTTCGCCTGCTGTAATTGCTGTTGCCCAAATCGACTGACAGAAAAGTGGAAGTTTCCTTTCAGTTCAAATCCACCAATTTTTGCCTCACGAACATCGCAACGTAAGCCGCTGTCTGAAGGGAAAATATAAGGAGTGTGCATTTGATTTATGCTTTGCTGATGTAAACCAACGTGTGCCGACATCTTTCTATCGGGATAGTTTTCATGAGGTCCGCGACCGAACCAACTCACGCCATCTGGGAGATTCTTCAATGCAAATGTTAATCCCACTCGTGGTAACGACGGCAAGCCTCTCGCCGCTTGCACATCCACATCTAGCTTGACCTCACCATCAGCATAAAGCTGATATTGCCAACAAGTAAGCAACCTCACCTGCCCTTCAACTAAGTGAGCAATTCTTGCTGTCACCGATACAGAGTTTTGCTGAGTGAAGTGGGAAAATTCAATACACTCAGGAGTAAGTGAATCAAGCCCCATTGCCTGCCAACGCGCTATCCATGAATTGGGATCTACTCGATTGGCCTCGCTTACACCAATATCATTGTCTAGTGGTGCTCGATAGAAGTTATCTTTTAAGCCACCGGTTAACTGTTCAACCCCATTCACTAGCCAACTGTCTAAGGTCCCTGTTAACACATCAAACTCAACTTGGTAATCATCGCCGATAACCGTTAGCTGTTTTTCAGTTTCAATAACTTGCGGTAGATTTTGTGAAAGGTTGGCGTCCAAAACTAATTGCGGTTGAGTAGGTAAATTCAGTTGTTCAATGGCCGTCACATGACCTTTGTCAGCCCACGCCGTATTGGTATTCAACACCACATCGAGATTAAGGAAGTTGAGCGCATTAGCCGTGTTCGGAATAGTCACTCCATCAAGCTCAATCTGCACACTGGATTGAGCTTCAACAAGCAGTTCAATACTGCCATGACATTGAACAATTCCATCTTGAGTGATATTCCAATTAAGCGTTTCGACAGACTCTGCATCAAATAAATACTCACTGGTAATCTCAATCACCAATGGTGATGCAGAAACCAGCTTGAATTGATAAAACTGCTGCGCTTTTTTCACTTCATGTAACGTTGGATGAACCGTTCTATCGGGGAATACCAAACCATTAATGCAGAACTGGCGATCATTAATATCGTCACCGAAATCACCACCGTATCCCCAATATTGCTTGCCGCTCGAATCGGTTTTGGTGACCCCTTGATCGACCCAGTCCCAGATAAATCCACCTTGCAATCTAGGGTTGTCTCGAAAAGCTTGCCAGTATTTATCAAAGCTACCAAGGCTATTGCCCATCGCATGTGCATACTCACACAAGATCAGCGGACGATGCTCGTTTGGTAGAGCTATCGCTTTACGAATGCCCACGCGAGGTGTCACTTTAGGTTGACTCTCAACCACAGGTAAATCCCAATCAACCCGTGCATACATAGGACATAAAATGTCGGTCGCTGCGGTATCTGCCCCGCCACCTTCATACTGAACGGGGCGTGTTGGATCTGTTTGTTTCACCCATTGATACATCGCATGGTGATTGCGACCAATACCCGATTCATTACCCAGCGACCAAATGATCACGCTGGCGTGGTTTTTATCGCGCTCCACCAGCCTTGTCATTCGTCTCATGTACGCATTCAACCATGACGCATCGTCGGATAAACGGCACATCGGAAATTGACCATGAGTTTCCACATTCGCTTCATCAACCAGATAGAGACCATACTCATCACATAGTTCATACCACAATGGATGATTCGGATAATGAGCGGTTCTAACGGCATTGAAGTTATTTTGCTTGAGCAGTTTGATGTCTTGAATCATGCCTTCACGAGTCATGGTGTGACCCAATTCAGGATGATGTTCATGGCGATTCACACCACGAATTAGCAACGGCTTACCGTTAATTTTTAGCAAACTATCGGTAATTTCAACACTTCGAAATCCGACATCGTAAGCCTCACAATCAATAAGCTCATCTTGTTGATTGAGTAACGACACTACACAGCGATATAAGTAAGGTGACTCAGCACTCCACTTGTTCGGATTAACCACTGAAATGCTGTGTTCAGCCATTTCAGACCAAGGCCCTTTTTCATCAACATAACGCTCACCAAAACCCACGATTTGAGGTTCGCAAGCCAACTTTCCTTGATCATCATAAAGTTCAGCTTTCAGCTTATAGCAGCTTTCTACATCATTGCTGTGCTTGGTTATTTGCGTAGAAATATTTAAAACTGCATCGCGATAGCAAGCATCTAGCTGAGTCTCAATACCAATATCCTCGATTGCGACCTTGGGTTTTATCAATAAAATCACATCACGGAATATTCCGCTGAGCCACCACATGTCTTGGTCTTCAAGATAGGAACCATCAGACCAACGCAGCACCATCACTACCAGCGTGTTCTCGCCTGCTTGTAAGTATTCAGACACGTCAAATTCAGCCGGTAATCGGCTGTCTTGTGAATACCCAACCCACTTCCCGTTGCACCACAAATGAAATGCAGAATTCACGCCGTCGAAGGTCAACCTATGAGTGTCTAATAACTCCTGTTCCGTGCAATTAAAACGCGTTCGGTAGAGCCCTGTCGGGTTATCGCTAGGGACGAAAGGAGGGTTATCAGCAAAAGGATATTTCACATTGGTATAGATAGGTTTATCAAAGCCTTGCATTTGCCAGTTGCTTGGCACCACTATCGACCCCCATATCGAGTCATCAAAATGCTCAGACACAACCTCTTCACTGACCAACTCTGGTGAATCGAACAGCTGAAACTTCCAAACCCCATTGAGAGACAAGGTATTCGACGAGTTCTTCGTCATAGCCTCAGCCAACGAGGTGTAACCATTCAAAGGAGCATGAGCCTCAATGACATTGTGATGGGTGATGTGTTGATTTTCCCACTCACGGGCAGAGATGATTTGAGAGAAAGTTCTCATGAAGTGTTCCTTACCAAAAGCCATTCAACGTGAATCATTGCAAGTGATACTCAGCGCCTCATTGCGTTCAAACATTACGAACGCCAACTAAACAGCTCTTGCAATAATCTCTTAAGAGAAGAAAAAAACCGCAGCCAGAACAGCTGCGGCTATTGAAATATTACTTAAAGGCGCGTTTACTCACCTTATCGAGTTTCTTCAAGATTTTTTCGATTCGATCAGGGTGAACCATAAACTCTTGGAAGCCCTTCATGCCTTCTTTAGCCATCGCGGGATCGGTGTCTCGGTCATAGAACTGAGCCGTGCCCTCGGTAGAAGCCAGCATTGCTACGCCTTTATCTAAGAACGGGTCTGACTTCGCTTTGGCTTTATTGTTGGTCGGGATCTGTAGCAGCATCTCATTGATGAGTTGCTGATTTTCCGCACGCGCAACAAATTCTAGGAACTTACGAGCATCTTCCTTGTTTTTCGCTTTAGAAGGAATGTGTAACGTATCCATTGGCGCATCTTCAGACATAGGAACACTTGGATCGATCACTGGGAATTGGAAGAAGTCCATCTTGCCATCTAATTCAGCAGGGAAGTTTGGCGTAATGAAATTACCCATTAGGTACATCGCCGCTTTACCGTTGTACAAGAAAGGCTGAGCTTCTTGCCATGAATAAGAGGCGTGATTTTCTAGATAGTAACCAGGTTCAACAAGCTCTGCCCAGTTAGCGAACGTTTTCTTCACACGCTCATCAGAATAAGGCACCTTGCCTTCCATCAATTGAATGTGGAAATCCAAGCCGTTGGTACGCATGTTGATGTAATCAAACCAACCCGCGGCAGTCCACAAGTACTTAGTACCAATCGCAAACGGTGCAACCCCATTTTCTTTAAGCGTTGCCGATGCCGACTTCAAATCTTCCCATGTTTTCGGTTCAGCAATTCCATATTGCTCAAAGATGTCTTTACGGTAGTAGATACCCCATTGGTAATACGTGTATGGCACACCAAATTGCTTACCCTGTACTGTCATCGCAGGAGCGGCAGCCGCAAAGTCTTGCTTCATATTATTGTCAGTCCAAATATCACTCACATCTTCGAACAGGCCACGATCAACAAAGGCTTTCATTCGGTTACCCGCATACCAAAAAACCACATCTGGCGGCGAAGTGACCAACCAATTACGAATCGTTGTTTTGTACGACTCATGATCGTACAAGTTGTACTTGACCGTAATATCTGGGTTTTCTTTTTCAAAGCGATTGATGATCTCACCCCACGCTTCTTTTGGCGCTGGATCAGAAGCATCAGAGTTGATGACTAAGGTTCCTGCAAACGCTGTTGTAGAAACGGAGGCAGCAAGCACTGCCGTAGCAGCGATATGTTTCACGTATTTCATATTGAGGTCCTTGTTATAGAGCTAAGCTCACTAAGTCCAATTATTATTGTTTTGTCTCGTAGGGTTGTTCGTGTTTTAGTTACTCTTCAATGGTTCATCCATTCGGGATATCGTCAGCAATAACGGCTTAAATCAACCGCTATTGCTAGGTTGTTGTATTGATTATTATCTCGTTGCTTACCCTTTAGTCGCGCCTAATGTCAGGCCAGCAATAAAGTGTTTCTGCATAGTGAAGAACAGCACTACGGGCGGAATGGCAGCTACGACCGCTCCGGCAGACATAAACTGCCAAGACGCCAACCACTGGCCTTGCAGTGAACTAAGCCCCGCGGTTACTGGGCGAACGTCATCACTCTGAACCAATACCAACGCCCAGAAGAAGTCATTCCAAATAAAGGTAAACACCAACACGGCTAGAGCAGCTAATGCAGGGCGTACTAAAGGCAGCACCACATGCCAAAATATTTTCCATTCACTGACGCCCTCCACTCGCGCCGCTTCAATCAACGCATCGGGAATACCCACAATAAAGTTCCGCATGAACAAGGTACAAAAACCGGCTTGGAAAGCGATATGGAAGAAAATCAGCGCCCAATGGGTATCGTAAAGACCAAGTCCAATCGTTAAATCACGTACTGGAATCATCAAGATTTGGAACGGAACAAAGTTGCCCGCAATGAACATCGCAAAGATCCACACATTGGCTTTGAAGTTGTATTTCGCTAAGGCGTACCCGGCCAGAGTCGAGAGTGCGACAGCACCTGCGACCGCTGGCAGCGTGATGATCAAGCTATTGATTAAATACTGCCCCATCGAGGTCGAGGTAAAAACTTGGGTGTAGTTTTCAATGAACTGAATCTCGCTCGGCCAGCCCCAGTAATTACCTTTGTTGATGTCATCCATCGAACGAATCGACGTCATCATCACGGCAATAAGAGGTAACAACCACATTACGATCGAGATAGGTAACGCGACTCGGTAACTGATATTAGTAAAGCGACCGGCTTTTTGAATTGGTTGCGGAAACATTATTTTTCACTCCTTAACATGCGCCACAAGAAGTAAGCGATATAGATATCCATAATCAGAAACAGCACCACTGAAACCGCCGCACCGTAACCCATTCGATAGTTAAAAATAGACTCTTCATACATTTGATACGCCAGTACCGTCGAGCTTCCCCAAGGTCCACCAGCCGTCATGGTTGCCACTAAATCGAAAGAACGAAGGGCACCAATTACGGTCACGACCACAGCAATAAACGTCGCAGGTCTTAATTGAGGAAGCACCACATACCAGAGCATGCGCCATTTCTTCGCCCCATCTAGTCGCGCCGCTTCTAATTGCTCTGGGTCGAGGTTATTCAACCCCGTTAGATACAAGATCATGCAGTAAGAGATTTGTGGCCATAGACCAGCGGCAATGATTCCGTAGGTCACATAGTCTTCATCAGCGAGTATTGATATAGGCTCAAAACCGAACGCACCCAATACCATATTGAAAAGCCCAAATGAGGGGTCATAGAACCAGGAGAACACTAGACCAACCACGACTTGAGAGATAACAAAGGGGAAGAAAAATAAGGATTTAACGACACGAATGCCTTTCACTTGTTGGTTTAAGAAAAGGGCAATCGCCAAGCCACAAGGTGGCGCGAGCATAAAGAATATCAACCAAAGGAAATTATTCGTTAAGGAAGTGTAGAACGCATCTGAGTCAAACAGTTCGCGATAGTTCTCAAGCCCTACCCACTCTTTCTCACCTAGCCCGTCCCACTCAAAGAAACTGAGCCAAATGCTGTCCAAAATTGGATAAACAACATAGAGAGAAAAGATGGCGATAGCAGGTGCCAAGAACAACCAAGGCGATACCTTGGAACTAATACGTCTTTTCTTCTTGGCCGATGGGATGCGATTTTCTGGGTATATCGTTTTCACAGATTGCTCCATTTCCCGGAATTCCTTGTATTCAAAGCTTCATTTACTATTTGATAAATTTCCACCTAGATTTCTAAATTTAATCTAGCAACTCAGCATTTATGGTGATTACGTTCAAATATTAGGCTTATTGATAACATTACGCACAGTTATGTTTTAATTTTGTAAACGTTTCCACAAAAATTAGTATGGATTGTAAAATTTGCATGACCGGGATCAATAATTTACCCGAGGCATCTAACAAATTTCTGATGAGAGCGTATGTTTTAAAGGCAAAGTGATGTAGTCCAACGAAGCAAGGAGAGAGCATGGCTGATATCAGCTTAAAACAGGTCATCAAACGATATGGTGATGTTCAAACGATCCATGGTGTTGATCTAGAAATAACTAACGGCGAATTCGTAGTATTCGTTGGGCCGTCTGGTTGCGGTAAATCAACCCTCTTACGCTTAGTTGCTGGCTTGGAAGAGATTACTGAAGGTGAGATCCATATTGGCGATGATCTGGTTAACGATGTCGATCCTGCCGAGCGTGGTGTGGCGATGGTATTCCAGTCCTACGCCCTCTATCCGCATATGACGGTTGAAGAAAACATGGGCTTTGGCCTGAAAATGAACGGTGTAGCTAAAGAAGTCGTCGAGAAACAAGTCACCAGTGCCGCGAAAACGCTTCAACTAGACCCTTTGTTGAAACGTAAACCTAAAGAACTGTCAGGTGGACAACGTCAGCGTGTTGCTATTGGTCGAGCGATTGTTCGTAACCCAAGAGTGTTCTTATTCGACGAGCCATTATCAAATTTAGATGCTGAACTTCGTGTCGATATGCGCTTACAAATCGCCAAATTACACCAAGATCTGCAAAACACTATGATTTACGTTACACACGATCAGGTAGAAGCCATGACGCTTGCTGACAAGATCGTAGTACTGAGAGACGGTCGAGTCGAACAAGTCGGTTCTCCACTCGAACTGTATCACTCTCCACAAAATGAGTTTGTGGCAGGCTTTATCGGTTCCCCAAAAATGAACTTCTTACCATGTGTGGTGAATAACACCTCGGAAACACACGCTGAACTAACCGTTAATGGCCTAAGTAAAATCATTCTGCCAATACCAGGTGATGGCCTAGCCGAAGGCCAAAAGCTGACTCTTGGTATTCGACCAGAACACTTAGAGATCAACGGCGAGTCAGATATCAGCATTGAGTTCCAGAGTGAAGTCGTAGAAAGGCTAGGAAACAGCACCTATATGTTTGGTCAGTCTTGTGGCGTAGACAGCTTTAAAGTTCATTTACCCGGCGATCAAGAAGTCACACGTTATCAATCTCTAAATCTAAATTTCTCATCAAAAGATTGCCACCTGTTTGATGCCGAAGGACAGAGAATCAACTAAATCAAAGAATACAAAAACATATTAAGCTGGTGGACAACACCAGCTTTGCTTTAACCCTTATCTGCAAAAAACTTTCTGTAAAGTACCTTCCTTCTGGTTCGATATCTTTATGAAACTTTCCCAGAAGTTTCATCAATCACGGTCAAGATTGTGGGTAAACGAACTTATTTAAACTTTCTTTATCCTTAACCGCTATCCGGACATTAATTTGATAGTCGTTTACTCAATAATGGCTAAACTATAGTGTCGCCTACCCTTTTTTTTGAGAAAACCTAAATGCCTACTGCTGATTCCACCCTAAATAAACGCATGGGAATCGTTGCGCTCACTTGGCCAATTTTTATCGAAGTCCTTCTAAGAACCGCACTCAACACCAGTGATGTATTCATGTTATCGGGATACTCAGACAAAGCCGTATCTGCCGTTGGTGTTATCTCTCAGATATCCTTTTTTCTGATCATCGTCTCGACCATGGTCAGTAGCGGAACAGGCATATTAATCGCACAGTATAATGGTGCATCTCGCGATGAAGAAAGCGCTCATGTGGGCGTGGCGAGCATTATCTTAGCCATTATTACTGGTGTATTGCTCAGTATTATTGCGGTTCTTGGTGCAGAGTATTTTATCCCGCTTTATCAACTTGAGGCGCAAGTTGAACAATACGCTCAAGAGTACTTATTTATTAGTGGTGCCCTCACCTTCAACGTGACGATTGGTGTGGTGTTAACTACGATTTTACGTAGCCATGGTTACTCTAAGTCACCAATGGTCATCAACCTAATAGCCGGTGTTATCAATGTGTTTGGTAACTACTGCGCGCTATATCAACCTTTTGGTTTACCAGTATACGGTGTACAAGGGGTTGCTACGGCAACTGTCATTAGCCAAACCATTGGTCTACTAATCTTAGTTGGTGTCGTAAGAAGCAAGGACATAAAGTTACCTCTCAAGCAGTTCCAATCAGTGCCTAAATCTATCTATCAAAAAATCATTAAGATCGGCTCGATGAACGCTGGCGAGGTGCTCTCTTACAACATGGCGCAAATCACAATTACCTTCTTTATTGTGCAAATGGGAACCTCATCACTAGCTGCATTTACTTATGCACAAAACATTGCTCGCCTCTCTTTTGCGTTTGCTTTAGCCATTGGTCAAGGTAGCCAAATTCAAACGGGTTACTACATCGGTAAAGGTTGGGTAGACGAAATAACGAGCCGTGTACAACGTTACTTTGTGGTTGGCTTTATCGCTTCAACTAGCATTACTTGTATGGTCTACCTGTTCCGCTTCGAAATCCTAGATCTGTTCACTCAAGATCCTGAAATCATCGCCCTTGCCGCAATGCTCATTGCGGGTTCAATCTTGTTAGAAGCTGGCCGTGTATTTAATCTGATCTTCATCTCATGTCTAAAAGCGACAGGCGACATTAAGTTTCCAGTCAAGATGGGCATACTTAGCATGTGGGGGATTGGCGTCGCTATGAGTTACTTGCTTGGCGTACATTGGGGTTATGGTGTGTTTGGCGCGTGGATGGCTATCGCTATGGACGAATGGTTCAGAGGAATCATCATGGCGTATCGTTGGCGAGCAAAGAAATGGACTCGATTCTCGTTCTAGAACGTTTAGCCTTACGTTTATCTTCATCAGACCGAAAAACGCCGCTCCCTATTTCCAAGGAGCGGCGTTTTCATTTTAATTATTCGAACTCACTACGCTGTCGCAAGTGCTTTCTTACGCTTTGCTAAGCGAGCCACAATCCCGAACAACATCACAATGCCACATACACCGTAGACTTGCATGATGGTTGGATCATCAGAGACAAAACCGACATCAGAGAACATCACGTAAGCACCTAGCACCATGTAAAGAATGATCGCTGAAGCTTCAAAGCGGAACTCCCAAGGCGTAACATCAATGCTTTCATTCACAGGCATGACGTAATCGTCTTCACGTGGCATGAAGTGACCAATGATGAACATCAATGTCGTACACACAACAAACAGAATCGCTAACTGATGTAAAAAGTGAATTGGCGTTTTGAAGACTAACTGCATTGCAGCGTATGAGCTTACAAATACCACCAACGCGACTTTTGCAGCTAAGGCAGGCACACGCTTAGAGACATAACCAACAAACACGATAGTAAAGATTGGCACACTAAAGAAACCCGCTACCATCTGTAGGTATTGGAACAAACCTTCCGGTGCATACATGATGAAAGGTGCAATACAGACAGAAATGATGGCAATCACAACGCCAAATATACGACCTTTATCCACCAACTCTTCATCCGTTTTACCTTGACCAAACAAAGGCTTGTATACGTTCAACGCAAATAACGTCGTAGAGCTGTTCAATACACCGTTGAAGGTACTTAGGATGGCACCAAACATAACTGCGACAAAGAAACCGACTAATGGTTTAGGCAACACTTCGTTTACCAAGCGAGTGTACATGGTGTCTGGATTACCCGCATCCGCCCCAAACATATGAAAAGCAATGATACCTGGAATGATTAAGAACAGTGGTGAGATAACCTTGATTGCGCCAGCCAGAATTACCCCTTTTTGACCTTCTTTTAAGTTCTTAGCACCCAACGCACGTTGGATGATTGATTGATCCGTCCCCCAGTAATAAAGGTTCACAAGTAATAGACCCGTAAATAGCGTTGAGAACGGTAGTGGATCGGTCTCTGTACCAACCGACTGCAGTTTCTCTGGCGCTGCATAAAGCAGAATATCCAAGCCAGCACCAAAACTACCATCACCCAATGCCATCAAACCAAATACAGGGATCATTAAGCCACCAACAATTAAGCCCACGCCATTAATTGTATCTGCAATCACAACCGCCTTCAGGCCGCCATAAATCGCATAAAAGAAACCAAGTAATCCGATTGTCGCCGAAATAAGGGCGATCGAGCTGAATTCTGAAATATTCAACAACGCTTGAACATCAAAAATTTCACCCAAAACAACGGCACCGGCATAAAGTGTGGTTGGCAAAATATTGATGACGTATTGGCACAAGAAAAGCAAGGTCACGAACTTCTTCACTGACATGTCGTAGCGACTTTCTAAAAAGTCAGGAATGGTCGTAATCCCTTGCTTCAAATAACGCGGTACTAGCATCAATGCAATAATCACTAAGGTGACACCAGATGCCACCTCCCAACCCATAACACTCATGTTGTGGGTGTAAGCTTGTGCGCTCATACCAACAAAACTGGTCGCGCTCAAGTTAGTTAAGATAAGGGAGCTGGCAATCAAACCACCGGTTAAGCTTCTTCCGCCGAGAAAGAAGCCGTCTTGTGAAGTGTTCTTGTCATTTTTAACTTTGTTGTAGGTAAACGCGACAACAAAACCAGTAAATAACAAGAATGACAGCAGAACTGTAATGGATATTTTGTTTTCCTTAAGTTTAGTTATTGCGGCAGCAATTCCTCGCTGCCGATTATATTTTTATATTTAGAATTTTATTTGTAGGGATGATCAGAGTCAGTGGTTCATATCTTTTTTAGATGAACAATCAATGCTGACTCTGGGTCTAGAATCGGTAAGGTCAATCCAATTTCTTTAAGGTTATCGCCGCTCAAAGTTAACGTTCTATCGAGCCATTGAGGGCGCTGTTTCATCAACTGGAAACTGGTTTGTGGCATGTCCACTAACTTCACTTGATACATCGCATTGTCTTCAACGCAACTAATACGAAGTGGCGAAGGCAGAGCATATTCAGGCATGGCTAATTGGCACACGGTGATCAACATTTCATCGTCATTTTCAACGCCATAAATGTTCTGATTTTTGTCCGAAGGATCCATTCGGAAACTACGGCCAGAATGCAAAACATGACGGAACTGTTTATGCAGTGAAATGTAATGTGAGAATGCTTGTTTCTCTTCCGGTGACTCTTTAGCTGGGTCAAGCTCAACCCCCATGTGCCCCATGAGTGCGGTTACACCACGCATATTGATACTGTGACGACGGTTGGTTGAGTGGCATTCTGCTGGGCCGATGTGCGCCCCCATCACTTCGGGAGGGAAGAAGTAACTCATGCCTTTCTGAATGGCTTGGCGCTCTAAGGCATCATTACAATCCGATGCCCAGAAACGATGCGTTCGTTTTAGAATTTCAAAGTCGATACGACCACCACCCGAAGAACAAGATTCGATCTCGACGTCTGGGTGTTCTAGGTTCAATTCATCAACAAGGCGGTATAGCGCTTTAGTTTGACCATGCACAGCAGCCTTCCCGTTGTGACCCGGTTGAACCAACTCTCGGTTCATATCCCATTTAAGGTAAGTAATGTTGTATCGAGTTAAAAGCGCATTGAGGCGTTCATACAAATAGTTAAAACACGCTTCATTTTGTAGGTCTAACACGTACTGCCAACGACCAGATGGTTGATGATACCCTTGTAAACCAAGCACCCAATCCGGATGGTTTCGATAAAGATTGGAATCTTGACTTACCATCTCAGGTTCAACCCAAAGGCCAAACTCCATACCCTGTTGGTTTACATGTTCAATCACAGGTTCTAAGCCATTTGGATATTTCACCTCATCCAAATACCAGTCGCCCAGTGCGGTACGTTCACCATCACGACCGATAAACCAACCATCATCAATGATAAATCGTTCAACGCCCATCGCACCGGCTTCGGTTGCCATCTGCATAATGTAGTCAGGTTTATGGTCGAAGTAGATCCCCTCCCAAGTATTTAAATGCACTGGGCGAGGTTTATCGGTAGGGAATTGAATAATGTTGTCACGAACAAACTGCTGAAAACGTTGAGCAATACCGTTTAAACCAGAGTTGCTGTAACAACCATATAACCAAGGTGTTTGATAGCTTGCCTGAGATTCCAGAATAGATTCGCCAGCGAGTAATAGCTCACCAGCTTGAACAAAATGACGGCCATCACTTCACACATCAGCACGCATTTGGTGATTGCCACTCCAACCTAAATGGAACCCCCAAACCAAACCGTTCTGTTCAGAAAAACCTTCCGTGCCCACAAACATTCCAGGGAAATTCTCGTGAGATGTGCGGCCACGACGGTTCTCTTGCATGAAGCCACCGTGTTCAAAGCGTTGACGTTGCGTTTGAAACTCATGACACCAACGACCATGGAACGTCATAAGCTCATTAGCATGATTCGGTAATGGCAGCGTTGAAGAAAGCTTGTTCAGGTAGTATTTATACCAATTCAAGTAAAAATATGATCTAATTGAGACCATCGAACTCTTGCAGAAAATCGCTATGGATAGCCTTAATAATACAGATTTTAAAAAGCTAGCAAGCCAACAAAAAACCAT
>NZ_OSDX01000082.1:0-18602 GCF_900382755.1 Vibrio sp. Evd11 | reverse complement strand
GACAGCTCTGAAGGATCGTTCAACCGATCACTTTAGTTCTAACTGATCGGCATTACAGCCATTGGCTGCTCTTTTAGTTTTTAATAATGAACGATTTTTAGATGCCGAAGTAGCAGATTAAAGCTGCTCTAATCGAGCGTAAGCCGTTACTAACCACTTAATCCCTTCACCGTTAAACGCAACTTGAACTCGACTCTGTGGGCCACTTCCCTCGAAGTTGATGATGGTACCTTCACCAAACTTAGGGTGCTTAACGCGAGAGCCCAAACTAAAGCCTGTTTCGTTAAAGTTCTCTTTCACGGCGGTTTGGCTAAAGCGACCACTGCTTGCAGGGCGACTCACTTGCGCTTTCATACGCACTTCATCCAGACATGTCTCTGGTAGCTCACGAATAAAACGAGATGGCTTGTGATACTTGTCTTGACCGTACAAACGACGCATTTCAGCGTAAGTGATGTAGAGCTTCTCCATCGCACGGGTCATGCCTACATAACACAGACGACGTTCTTCTTCTAAACGCCCCGCTTCTTCGGCCGACATCTGACTTGGGAACATACCTTCTTCAACGCCAACCATGAATACCATTGGGAACTCTAGGCCTTTGGCACTGTGCAGAGTCATGAGCTGAACCGCATCATCAAATTCATCAGCCTGACCTTCACCCGCTTCCAAAGCCGCATGAGTCAAGAATGCCGTTAGCATGCTCATTTCATCCGCTTCTTCTGGTTTTTCAAACTGACGCGTTGCCGTTACCAATTCTTCCAAGTTCTCAATACGTGCCTTCGACTTTTCGCCTTTCTCTTGCTCGTACATCGCAAACAAGCCCGACGATTTGATCACGTGGTCGGTTTGCTCATGAAGTCTCAGTTCTATGGTGTCATCTTCAAGTGCATTGATAAGTTCAATAAAGCGGCTCAAAGCACCCGCAGCACGGCCTGGTAACACTTGTTCTTCTATCAGAGCAACACTGGCTTCCCACATGGTTGCACCACGATCACGCGCAGCAAGACGAATCGTTTCTAGCGTTTTATCGCCCAAGCCACGCGTTGGCGTATTGACGACACGTTCAAACGCCGCATCATTGCTGCGGTTACTCATTAAGCGCAGGTAGCTCAAGGCATCTCTGATTTCCTGACGCTCGAAGAATCGCATGCCGCCGTAGATTCGGTAAGGTAGACCACCTTGAATCAAAGCTTCTTCAAGAACACGAGATTGGGCGTTATTACGATAAAGCATCGCGGTATCTTCTAACGCACCGCCTTTCTCTTGCCACTCTTTGATTTTGCTGACTGTGAAGCGCGCTTCATCTAGCTCGTTATAAGCCGAGTAAACAGAGATTGGCTCACCATCGTTACCATCGGTCCACAGCTCTTTCCCCATACGCTCGGTGTTGTTGGAGATAAGCTCATTCGACGCCTGCAGAATGGTTTTGGTTGAACGGTAGTTTTGTTCGAGTCGAACCGTTGAAGCGCCTGGGAATTCATCCAAGAACTTCTGAATATTTTCGATTTTCGCGCCGCGCCAGCCATAGATAGATTGGTCATCATCACCCACGATCATCACACGACAATCCGGGCCCGCCATCATACGTAACCAAGCGTATTGGATGTTGTTGGTATCTTGGAATTCGTCGACAAGAATATGCTTAAAGCGAGCTTGGTAGTGCTCGCGGATGTGTTTTTTATCGCGCAATAGTTCATGCGATCGCAACAAGATTTCAGCAAAATCGACCAAGCCAGCACGATCACATGCCTCTTGGTAAGCAGAGTAGATCTTTAACCACGTTTGAGTTATTGGATCATGGTAGGCGTCAATGTGACTTGGGCGCAGCCCTTCGTCTTTCTTGCCATTGATCCACCAAGAAGCTTGCTTGGCTGGCCACTGCTTTTCATCAAGGTTTTGCGCCTTGATTAAGCGACGCAGCAAACGAATCTGATCATCTGAATCAATGATCTGGAAATCTTCTGGCAGTTTTGCATCTAGGTAGTGAGCACGAAGAATGCGGTGACAGATACCGTGGAAGGTGCCGTTCCACATGCCAGACGAGCTGCCCATCATCAACTCTTCAATACGACCACGCATCTCTGCTGCCGCTTTGTTGGTGAAGGTAACCGACATGATAGAGAACGGCGATGCTTGCTCTACGCTTTGTAACCAAGCGATACGATGCACCAACACTCGCGTTTTACCACTGCCAGCACCTGCCAGAATAAGTAGGTTTTCTAAAGGTGCTGCGACCGCCTCACGTTGCTTGTCGTTTAGGCCATCGAGTAAAAGCGAAGGATCTATCATTGAATATGCTCACTACTGGGTATTTATACATAAAAGTCGATTATAACCTAAACACTAGGCTGCGTTTAGGATAATAAGAAGAAAAAACAATCAAAAATAAACATCGTAAAATCAGCACCTTAAAAGACAATTCATCATTAATATTGATATTTCTTATAATGCCGTGAAATTATTTCCTGGTTGTTCCTATCCTTTTTAGTAAGCAAGTTAACAATTCATTAACCTGCGATATAAAAATACTATTAAGTCCTAGAGGGAATGACTATGAAAAATTCTAATCTTGCTGTTACAGCTGCAATCACAAGTGTACTAGCGTTCGGCGGTACAGTTCTTACATCAGCACCTGCGGAAGCAGCAGCAAAAGAAAAATGCTACGGCGTGGCAAAAGCTGGCCAAAATGATTGTGCAACCAAAACAAGTTCATGTGCGGGTACAGCAAAAGAAGACAACCAATCCGATGCATTCGTGGTCGTTCCTAAAGGACTGTGTGGCAAATTATCAGGTGGTGATACTCAATCATCATAATTGAGCTGCTTAGTATGGTGAGCTGATATTCAGCTCACCTCCACTTCCTATTAGGAGAATCGTTGTGACTCAAACTCTTAACCCCAACGCAGGGGTTGGCCTTAGAACACCGCACTTGGACTTCTTTAGCCAAAATCCCGCTTTAGTGAGTTGGTTAGAGGTTCACAGCGAGAACTACTTTTTAACTCAATCACTGCAACGTCAACAACTCCGAGAAATTCGTAACGCCCACAACATAAGTTGCCACGGTGTAGGTTTGTCTCTAGGTTCTGTTGAGCGCATCAACCCAAATCACTTACTGCTGTTAAAAGCTCTGATTGATGATATCGAGCCGTTCTTGGTTTCTGACCACCTCAGCTGGAGTCAGACCGGCGGTCATTACTTCAATGACTTATTACCGCTGCCTTATACCGAAGAGGCGTTAGAAGTCTTCTGTCGCAATGTCATCGAGGTTCAAGACAGCCTGCAACGCCCTATGCTGATTGAGAACCCATCGAGTTACCTTGCCTTCAAGCATTCAACCATCCCAGAGTGGGAATTTTTGGCCGAGGTACAGAAGCGCACCGAATGTCGTCTCTTACTCGATTTCAATAATATTTTTGTCTCATCTTTTAATCATGGCTTCAGCTGTGAAGAGTACTTAAGCGGAATTCCTGCAGACAAAGTGGAAGAGATTCACTTGGCAGGTTTTACCAAAAAGAAGCTTGAACAAGGTGAGATCTGGATAGACACACACAGTAAACCTGTCTGTGACGAAGTGTGGAAACTCTATACTGACTGGATAGCACAACATGGTTCACGCCATACCTTGATTGAGTGGGATCTAGACATCCCAGAACCACAAATCTTATTGGCTGAAGCAATTAAAGCCAGTGACATCTTATATCAACACGACAAGTTCAACCAAAGGAGTCGCGCATCATGAGCCACTCCCTAGCAGATGTTCAATTAGAGTTTGCTAACGCCCTACGCTACCAAAACAATGGTGAGCACTGCGACATAGTGAGCGACCATTTTACGGATGAACAGCGAATCCAGATTTACCGTAATAACTTTGTGATCAGCTTGAGCGAAGTACTGGCAGCAACCTACCCACTCACTGAAATGCTAGTTGGTGAAGAGTGCTTCCGCCAGATGGCTCGTCTACATGTCTTAAGTTATCCATCAACCTCTGGTGACGTCAGTGGTTACGGTGAACACTTTGAACAAACTATCCAAGCCTTTCCTGCTGTTATCGAGGCTGCACCTTATCTCGCTGAAGTAGCTTTGTATGAATGGCAAAAAGATAGCTTGGTTAGATGCGTTTCAGAATCACATGTCGACCAACGTCCTCTTTCTCGTTTAGCTGATGTACCGCAAGAACAACAAGGCGCTTTAGTCTTTCATCTCAAAGATTCAATAACGCTAATTAATTCTAGCTATACGATTATCGCGCTTGAGCAGGCTATCTATCAGCAACAACTCGATGGGTTAGACATCAACCAATCTGAATTTGGGGTGTTAATCCGAGCGGAAAATTCACAGATTGAGAGCCATCGTTTGACGCAAGAAAGCCACCAACTATTAACCGAATTGCAATCGGGTCAAACGCTCTCAGCGATAGACCCTTTACTACTACAACATCTGAATACTGTCATGACACTGAACGTCATCTCAGGCTTTTCAATCAATGCCGAATTGGAGACATAATATGGATAACAACACAGTCACGAACATGATGGCTCAATACGACAGTTTGATTGAGAAATCACAGGCACTTTTTGTTCCCGTACTACTTCTGTTTTGTCGCCTATGGGTGGCGTGGGTCTTCTTTAATTCAGGACTCACCAAAATAGCCACTTGGGATAGCACCCTTTACTTGTTTGAATTGGAATACCAAGTGCCTCTTTTGCCTTGGGAATTGGCCGCTTACATGGGTACCGCAGCTGAATTGATTCTGCCGGTATTCTTAGCGCTTGGCTTGTTAACCCGACCAATGGCTGCAGTGCTGTTCGTTTTCAATATCATGGCCGTCGTGTCATACCCTGTATTGTGGGCACAAGGCTTCTATGATCATCAGCTTTGGGGATTAATGATTCTTATCGTCGTGGTATGGGGAGCTGGACCATTTTCACTTGATAGAATCTTAAAAGCGCAGTTCAAAAACTAAACCTCTTTTCCATGGTCTCTAAATTTACATAGGTCCAAAACGCAAAAAACCACTCAATTGAGTGGTTTCTTTTTATCTGGAATAAACTACTTGTTTAGAAAAGCTTGTAGCTCTTCAGCAGAGATACCTTGCTCGGCTAGCTCTTTTGCTAGTAGCTGAACTTGTTCACCTTTACGAGATTCAACCACGCGTTGAAATTGGTAAATGATATCTCGCAAAGTATCAATTGGAACTTGTTTTGCCGCACTGCGAATACGCTCTTCACTTTGGTTTCCTAGCTCTTTAAGCAATTTACCAAACATGACCTTTTCAGGTGCATCTTCCATTTGTTCTAAGATGCGCGCCATTTCGTAGGTTGTTAATGACATTACAGTATTTTCCGTTGGGGACTAACGTTTCAATGAGTGACAAATATACCATGTTTTAACGTTTCGCAAACCGCCATTTGTATATTTTGTCACCCTTGAGACTTATGCCTTAGCAAACGTCGTGTGCCATGACTTACCCGCTTTGCTCGCAAGCACTAACAATGCAGGAACAATAAGGAACATTTGCAGAGCAATCATCACTTGAGACGTTAAATCAAGACGTTGCATCGTACCAACAAGCAGTCCAGAACCGCTCATTTGGAACAAGCCAAGCAACGCAGCTGCGGTACCCGCACGGTCACCAAAAGGTTCAAGTGCCTTACCGGCTGCGGCACCAAGAATCCAAGCGAAGCCAACTGAAGATAGGAAAATCGGCAGCATGAATGCGATCGCGCTAGCATGCTCAGCAAGCACCAACATAACCACACCCGCTAAGCCAAGCGTTGAAATACCAACAACCAATGCTTTGTAAGTACCAAAACGGTCCATGAACTTAGGCGCTGTGAATGCAGCCGTGATGTTGATAACCGCGTTAATACCAAACCAGAAGGTAAATTCGTTCATCGTCAAACCTAGGTTTTCCATCAGCACAACAGGTGCAGAGGTAACGTAAGCAAGGATTACTGCCATCGCCATTAAGCACAAGGTTGCATGGAAGATGAATGATGGTGTTTTCAATACCGACCAGTAACGCTCAAGTTTGAACACCGCGACCTTTTCTGTCGCCGGATTAGACTCTTTCATTTGGAAAAACAAAATGGTGCCAACCACGACAGCGAAAACAGCCATAAAGCTGAAGTTCGAGCGCCAGCCAAACTGTTGAGTTAACCAAGCACCCAGAATCGGTGCTAGTGCAGGAATAAAGCAAATGGCACCATTGAGGTAACTGATCATACGGCCACTCTTCTCAGGGCCAAATAGATCGCGAACCGTCGCAAAGGCTGCTACAGAAGTCGCACAAGCTCCTAAGCCTTGTAGCAGCCGAGCTATTAGCATCATATCAATCGATTGAGCTGCCCACGCCAAGCAAGCACTCAATGCATAGATACTAACACCTCCCAATGCAACGGTTCGACGTCCTAACTTATCAGCCAAAGGGCCTGCAAATAATTGCCCGACACCCATGGCGAATAAAAACCAAGTAATCGTATCTTGTGCTAATGCGTGTTCCACGTGAAACGCTGTTGAAATTTGTGGCAGAGCTGGAAGATAAATATCTATAGCCAGAGGGCTAAATAGAACCAGCATTGCCAATAAAGCAACCTGCAGTTTACTAGGGGTTGGAAGCGCGTTAGAAGGCACAAGATTCTCCGAATGAGTTAATTTAGGTGCATAATAACCAACTAAAGATATGAACAAAAATGGCATATACTCATTAGCATTATTCCAAATAGGAAACTCACATGAATATCGAGAAACTATCACGCCTCGACCTCAATCTACTGGTTTGCTTGCAGGTGCTGATGGAAGAGCTGAGTGTCACTCGCACTGCGCATCGATTGTGCTTGAGTCAATCGGCTGTGAGTAAGTCGCTAGCTAAGCTTCGTGAACAATTTAATGACCCTCTTTTCACACGAAGTGCTCATGGCCTACGACCAACACCGAAAGCTGTTTTCCTTAAGCCTCGGTTAGAAACGTTGATCAACCAACTTGATGTTCTCACTCAGCCTGAGACATTCATTCCCAACAATAGTGACCACAGCTTTCACATTGCTGCCGTTGAGAGTGTTTACCCGCTGATTCTTCCTCACTTCTTACCGGCGATATTTCGACAAGCACCTAAGGTTAATATCAACACCCATGCGTGGACCGAACAAACCTTTAAGAAGCTACAGCTTGGTGAGTTAGATATCGGACTCACAGGCAAAGACATCGACATCAACGACGCGCGCTTAACCATGCTGCCGCCAGACGACATCTGCGAACAAGAGATCTACCGTGATGCACAGATGTGTGTATTAAGACGCAACCACCCTGCTCTGAGTGGCAAATGGGATCTGGAAACCTACCTTGCACAACGTCACGTACAAGTAAGATGTGATGGTAACGATCGTTGGCTGCTCGACTACAAACTGGCTGATCTTGGCCATCAACGTGATATCGCTATTTCTGTTCCAGACTTCAATAGCGCCGCAAGCCTGTGTACTTACACCGACTTTGTGTTTACCGCACCAAGTCACTTCACCCATCTTGTTGCCAAGCAGCTCGACTTAGTCGTTGTGCCTCTGCCAATGGAATTTCCGCCGATGGCATACACTCTGTTTTGGCATCGTGATAGAGAAAACGACCCAGCGTTAACTTGGCTACGAGATATCATCAAAGAAAAAACTCTGCACCTTAGATAAAAATGGCGTACAGCGTTTGCAGCAAACGAACAAAAGCGCTAGCTTATTGACCTAATAAGTCCCCTCACATGTATATCTACTGTGAGTGTTAACAAGGACCCTAACAATAAGGATAAACACAGATGCACAATATCACTGCGGAACGCGTTACTGCGGTTCGAGCTTGGCTTGAAGCAAACCAACTAGATGCTGTTATCATCCCACACGAAGATGAGTACTTAGGCGAATACGTTCCAGCTCATAACGAGCGACTTCACTGGTTAACAGGTTTCACTGGCTCTGCAGGTGCAGCAGTTATTACCCGCGAAAACGCTGCTATTTTTGTTGATGGTCGCTACACCGTTCAGGTTCGTAAGCAGGTACCAGCAGAGTTATTTGAGTATCGCCACCTTATTGAAGAGCCGGCTTTAGATTGGATCATCAATTCACTAGCACAAGGCAGCAAGGTAGCATTTGACCCACGCATGCACACCGCGGCTTGGTTGAAAGGCGCACAAGCTAAACTGGCTGATAAAGTAGAACTCACAACATTAACAGCAAACCCGATTGATGCGCTTTGGTCTGATCGCCCTGAACCTGTGGTATCTGATGTTCGTCTAATGGCGACCGACGCCGTTGGTCAATCAAGTGAAAGCAAACGCGCTGAAATTGCAGGCCTACTAAAAGCCAAAGGTGCAGATGCCGCTATCCTTACTGAACTTGATTCTATCTGTTGGTTGCTTAACATTCGTGGTTTGGACGTGTCGCGCCTACCAGTGGTATTGTCTAATGCCATCATCCATGCTGATGAAAGTGTCGATTTCTTCTTAGAGCCAGCGCGTATCCCTGCAGGATTTGAAGTACACGTTGGTAATGGTATTCGAGTTTCTCACCCATCAGAGCTTGAAGCGCGCCTTCAATCTTTAGAAGGTAAGAATGTGTCAGTTGATTCAGGCACAAGCAACGCCTGGTACACGCTTGTTCTACAAAACGCTGGCGCTCATATCATTGAAGCAGCCGACCCGAGCTTAATGCCAAAGGCTGCTAAGAACGCAACTGAAATTGCGGGCATGAAAGCGTGTCACATTCGTGATGGTGTTGCGATGGCCAAGTTCTTGTCTTGGATTGATTCAGAAGTCGCGCAAGGCAACCTACACAACGAAGCGGTATTAGCAGACAAAGTACAATCGTTCCGCGAGCAAGACCCAACGCTGATGGACTTAAGTTTTGACACCATTTCTGCAGCAGGAGGCAACGCAGCTATGTGTCATTACAACCACGAGAATCAACCTGAACCAGGTCAGCTAGAGATGAATACTCTGTACCTGGTCGATTCAGGCGGTCAGTACTTAGATGGTACAACCGACATCACTCGTACTATCGCGATTGGCCAACCAAGCGACGAAATGATCCAGCAGTTCACATTAGCGCTTAAAGGTCACATCGGCATTGCACGTGCGCGTTTCCCACAGGGCACTCGTGGTTTCCAACTTGATATCCTAGCGCGTCAGCACTTATGGGCAGAAGGCTTCGACTATGATCACGGCACTGGTCACGGTGTTGGTCACTTTCTAAGTGTTCATGAAGGTCCGCAAAGCATCTCTAAGAAGCTTATCGACGTCCCTCTTGTTGAAGGCATGGTGTTATCAAACGAGCCGGGTTACTACCGTGCTGAGGAGTTTGGTATTCGTATCGAGAACCTAGAATTGGTAGTTGAGCTACCAACTCAAGGTGACTTCTCAGTATTAACGTTTGAATCGCTAACACGTTGCCCTATCGATAAGCGCAACATCAACGTTGACCTACTGACACGACCTGAGCTTGCATGGCTGAACGATTACCACCAGAAAGTATGGAACGATGTTAGTCCATTAATTGAAGGTGATACGTTAGAGTGGCTACGTCAATCAACCACACCACTTGTTCACGCTTAATACCTTGCTAGGCAGGTAACTGAGTCAAAACTAGTCGGCTCAGTCAGATATTAAAGCGGCTACCCTTTGGTAACCGTTTTTGTTTGTCGATTTTTCATCATTGATGTTTCACGTGGAACATCAGCCAAGATGTTAGTTAGCCTGAGTAAGCGCTGTGCCAATCTCGCCATACCGGGTCGAAGCCTCTTTGACGAATCATAGCCTCAACATCAGACGCACTTCTCTCATCACTTATCTCAAACTGTTCAAGCTCTTCCTCACCCGAAGCATAACCACCAGGTTGAGTTTTTGAAGCTGCCGACATACTGGTGATCCCCAATGGCAACACATTGTCGCGGAAAGCTGCAGACTCACGGGTCGAGAGAGACAGTTCAACCTCAGGGTTTAGTAAGCGATACGCACAGATAAGTTGAACTAACTGTTTATCACTCATAATCGATTTAGGCTGCAAGCCTCCACTAGATTCTCCACCCTCGCACGGGCGTAGACGCGGGAATGAAATCGAATAGCGAGTCTGCCAATAAGTGCGCTCTAGGTAATCTAAGTGAGCAGCAACAAAGAAGCAGTCCGTTCGCCAATCTTCCAAACCAATCAAAGCACCAATCCCTATCTTATCAATACCCGCTTTTGCCAAACGATCAGGCGTTTCGAGCCGGTATTCAAAATCCATTTTATTACCACGCAAGTGATGCTCAGCATAGGTACTTGGACTATACGTTTCTTGGTACACCATCACAGCATCTAAACCAAGTGTTTTAAGTTCCGCGTAGTCATCTTGATCAAGCGGCTGCACTTCCATCGCAAGGTAGTTAAATTGCGCTTTGATATTCGGTAGCACCTCGCGGAAGTATTTCATTCCAACCTTAGTTTCGTGTTCTCCGGTGACCAACAACACGCTATCGAACTTCATCTTTTTGATCGCTACACTCTCAGCATCAATTTCATCCAAGGTTAGTGTACGACGCTTAATGCGGTTCTCCATTGAAAAACCACAATACGTACACGCGTTAGCGCACAAGTTAGATAGGTACAAAGGAATATAAAGCGACATCGTATTGCCAAACCGCTTGCGAGTTAGTGCCAGCGATTGTTGTGCCATCTGCTCTAAGTAAGGTTCTGCCGCCGGAGAGATCAGCGCCTTAAAGTCTTCTAAGTCGCGTTTGGGTTTACTCAGAGCACGTTCAACATCCGCTGCCGTTTTACTGAAGATAGACATACCAATGTCATCCCAGTTGAGCTGTTTAAATCGATCAACAAACGTCATAGCAATACTACTCGTCTAGGAATGAAGTTAACGGGCTCGAAGCAACCGCGTGAGATACTTTTCCTGCAAGTCCGGCAAGGTAAGCCATACGTCCTGCTTCTACCGCTAACTTAAAGGCAATCGCCATATCAACAGGCTGTTGAGACGCAGCTATAGCCGTATTCACTAACACAGCGTCTGCGCCCATTTCCATTGCACGAGCAGCATGTGATGGCGCGCCAATCCCTGCATCCACAATCACAGGGACATTCGCTTGATCGATAATGATCTCTAAGAAGTCTGCCGAAGCGATACCTTTGTTTGAACCAATTGGGGCACCTAGCGGCATAACCGCAGCACAACCCACCTCTTCCAAGCGTTTACACAATACTGGATCAGCATGGCAGTAAGGCAACACAACAAAGCCATCTTTAACCAGTTGCTCAGCAGCTTTAAGCGTCTCTATTGGGTCTGGCATCAAGTACTTTGGATCTGGATGAATTTCCAGTTTAACCCAGTTTGTACCTAGCGCTTCACGAGCCAAATGCGCAGCAAAGACAGCATCTTTTGCATTCTTAGCGCCTGACGTATTCGGTAGTAAGTTCACGCCAGCATCAATGATGGGTTGTAAAATGTCGTCTTGCTCAGAGCGAATATCAACTCTCTTCAACGCCATGGTTGCCAGTTGCGAGCCTGAAGCTTCAATAGCACTCGCCATCAAGTGCTTATTCGCGAACTTACCCGTTCCTGTGAAGAGTCGCGATTGAAACGTTTTATCAGCGATAGTTAACATGGTTAGCCTCCTGCTATAGCTTGGAAAAGAGAAATAGCGTCGCCTTCATTGACGACAGTTTTTTGCCACTGACTTCGTGGGACAACCGCATTATTGATTGCAAAGACACAACCTAGGTCAGGTAGTGACAGAGCCTGGATAATGTCCGCGAGAGACGACAAGTGCGCGACCTGTTCTAGTTGCTCGTTTATAGAGATCGTTATATGACTCATTGGATTTCTTCTTCTAAATGCTTAACTGCAGACGCACTGCACACGGGACATTCACTATCTTGAGTGACCATTAAGTTTTGCCAATTCATCGATTGGCCATCGAACAGTTTGAGCTGGTGTGTTGCTACCTGAAACTCACCACGAGTTAAGCGTTGAATAGCAGCCAAAGCTTGAAGGTTACCTATGGTGCCAACAACCGGGCCTATGATGCCGCTATCACTACAACGAGTCGTTTGTGGATGATGTCTGAACGGGAACAAACAGTGATAGCACCCTTTCTGATTCTGATAATCAAATACAATAAACTGGCCTTTCCAGCCAATTGCAGAACCAGAAATCAAAGGGGTCTTCGTGCTGAAACATGCTTGGTTAACCTGCTGGCGTGACTCGAAGTTGTCAGTACAATCCAACACTAAGTCAGCGAGCGTCACTTCAAGCTCAAGCTGACTTTCACTCATTCGTTGATTGATGGTTCTTACTTGGCTGCGACCATTGAGCTCACTCAGTTGTTGCTTCAACGCTTCAACCTTAGGCGAACCTAACTGACTTTCTTTGAACGCGACTTGTCGTTGCAGGTTCGATGAATCCACACAGTCATCATCAACCAACACGATCTTTCCTACACCCGAAGCCGCAAGATAAAGAGCGGCAGCATTGCCTAAGCCACCACAACCAATCACTAGCACATGGCTGTTTAGTAGGTTGCGTTGACCTTGCTCACCGACTTCAGGTAACGCAATTTGTCGTTGATAACGAATAAACTCAAAATCACTCAGCATAGCTAGGCTCCTGCGCAACCTCTTCACCAATATTTGAAGGTTTAGGCGTCATCAGTTTTTCAAAAAACTCGATCACCTTTTTGGGATCTTCCTCTAATGTAATCGCACGTACCACAGCCAAACTCGACACCCCACACTCCCACACCTGCTCAGCTGTCGATTGGTCAATACCACCAATAGCAACCGTCGGATAACCGATGAGTTGTTCTGTGTATGGGATAGTATCGATCAGCTGTTGATACAGAGATAGACGAACTAAACCCTGAGGCTTTGATGGCATCTGTTTAGTTGTTGTTGGGAAGATGTGGCCGAGCGCAATATAGCTTGGGTTAATTTGAACAATGCGTAGCAACTCGTAATAGCCATGAGTCGATAACCCAATCTTTATACCCGCAACGCTCAACTGTGAGAGGTTTGATTCTTCAATATCCTCTTGCCCCAAATGAACACCAAAAGCGTCATGCTTGAGTGCAAGCTGCCAGTAATCATTGATAAAAACTTGAGCTTTATACTCTCGACCAAGCTCGATTGATCGCACAACTTGCTGTTCTAAGTCCGCTTGCTGAGGGTTTTTAATACGTAGTTGAACAGTGTTAATTCCAAGCTTGAGCAACCTTTCGATCCACTCAACATCATCAACTACAGGGTATAGCCCTAGGCTACTCTTGCTCAATTCAGGGAACGAAAGTGATGTTCCTTGGTGCGCCCAACCAACACTAATATCCAGTCGCTCATCTTCCAAAACTGGAATTGGAAAGTTTTGGTAATGTGCTGGCCATGTTCCACGTGAAACATTGGACGATGCGCGAGCTAAAACCAATGCATCCTCTAATGGGAATTCCAGCGCCAACAAAGTAAGTAACCAAGCAAAGTGGCCGCGATTATCTAATTCCTGATGAGCTGTAGTTTCACTCTTGATAGCACGATTAGCATCTCGGTGTGACCAGATATCCAGTACAGTTGAATCATCTGAGACACCGACATAGATGGTATTCGGAGTTTGTATAAAGGCATCACAAACGTCAGTTAGCGCGACTGAATTACTGTAATCAACAACATGGTTCAGTTCCGCTAAGTTACACTCCGCCAATGAATCAACATCATGAGCAAAGCCAATAGATAACGCCTGCTGAGTGTCAACGATAGAGAAGTATTGAGTTGGGCTTACACCCAACTCAACTGCATCGGTTGCCAAGCCTTGTCGCTTAGCAACCAATAGACAGTTCTGCACCTCTCCCGTTAACTCAATATTTTGAGATGGGATGAGTATCTTCACTGTCATTATTCCTCTAATTGAGCTTCTTTTGCACCTACTGCAGGGTGGTAAAGTTCAGAGCCAGTATCACGGAACTCTTGTGATTTCTGACGCATCCCTTCCAACGGGTTATCTAGCATCTTAATTTCGATAGCCTGATCCGCAGCCACTTGTTCAGTGTCTTTCGCATACTCTCGGACTTCCTGAGAGATCTTCATCGAGCAGAATTTAGGTCCACACATTGAGCAGAAGTGAGCAACCTTACCGGATTCTTGTGGCAGAGTTTCATCATGGAAAGAACGGGCTGTTTCAGGGTCTAAAGCTAGATTAAATTGGTCTTCCCAACGGAATTCAAAACGTGCTTTAGATAATGCATTATCTCGGATTTGTGCGCCTGGGTGCCCTTTCGCAAGGTCAGCAGCGTGTGCAGCAAGCTTGTATGTAATCAGGCCGGTCTTCACATCTTCTTTATTTGGTAGACCTAAATGCTCTTTAGGTGTGACATAACAGAGCATCGCACAGCCGTACCAACCAATCATGGCCGCACCAATACCAGAGGTAATATGGTCGTAACCAGGGGCAATATCTGTCGTCAGCGGACCTAAAGTATAGAAAGGCGCTTCGTGGCAGTGTTCTAACTGCTCATCCATATTCTCTTTAATTAGGTGCATTGGCACATGTCCTGGGCCTTCAATGATCACCTGCACGTCGTATTCCCAAGCTACCTTAGTCAACTCACCTAAAGTACGTAGCTCCGAGAATTGAGCCTCATCATTGGCATCTGCAATAGAACCCGGGCGTAGGCCATCACCCAATGACAGAGCAACATCATACTTCGCACAGATCTCGCAGATCTCGCGGAAGTGAGTATAGAGGAAGCTCTCTTGGTGATGAGCAAGACACCATTTCGCGATAATAGAACCACCACGAGAAACAATGCCGGTGACACGTTTAGCCGTCATCGGAACGTAGCGAAGCAACAAACCTGCGTGGATAGTGAAGTAATCAACACCCTGCTCTGCTTGTTCAATCAAGGTATCACGCATCACTTCCCAGTTAAGGTCTTCCGCAACACCATTCACTTTTTCAAGGGCTTGATACATAGGAACCGTACCGATTGGTACTGGGCTATTACGCAGGATCCACTCACGAGTCTCGTGAATATTACGCCCGGTAGAAAGATCCATTACGGTATCGCCACCCCAACGGGTCGACCATACTAGCTTCTCAACTTCTTCTTCAATCGAAGAGCTTACTGAAGAGTTACCGATATTAGCGTTCACCTTCACTAAGAAGTTACGACCAATAATCATCGGTTCTGATTCTGGGTGGTTGATGTTTGAAGGGATGATAGCTCGACCTTCAGCAACCTCTTTACGCACGAACTCAGGAGTAATTTCTTTCGGCAGGTTTGCGCCAAAGTTATGGCCAGGATGTTGGTGGTTAAGCTGCTCATCAGCAAACTTCTGACGTCCCATGTTCTCACGTATAGCAATGTACTCCATCTCAGGAGTGATAATCCCCTGACGAGCATAGTGCAGCTGAGTAACACATTGATCGCCAGTCGCGCGACGAATTCTAGGTAGGTTGCCGTAACGAAGGTCGTCTAGAGTTTCATCTTCTAAACGTTCTTTAGTGTAAACAGAGCTTACATCGTCTAACAGTTCCGTATCACCACGCTCATCAATCCATTGCTCACGCAACTTAGGAAGGCCGCTATACAGGTCTATTTGATGTGTGGGGTCAGTGTAAACACCTGAGGTATCGTAAACTTGAATGGGTACATTAGGTTCGAATACAGGCTCTTTTTTGGTACCACCGACAAGGCTATCAGCGAGTGATATTTCCCGTACAGGGACTTGAATATCTTCTCGAGATCCTTGGATGTAAGCTTTTTTTGAATTTGGATAAGGTTGTACGGATAAAGAATCGATGAAATTCTTCGCTTCCAGTCTTACTTGTTTACGACTCGACATAGCATTTTTCCTTGGCTTTTAGCCATTATTTATAGGGATAAAAATGCTTGACGGATTAGATGCTACAAGAGGGATCACGGTAAGAAATACAGTTGTGATCTGGAGATAGATCTCTAGAGGAACTCTAGTTAGATATCTACTCTTGTTCCCTTCGCAGGTATTAGCCTGATCAGGTTCAACGGATCCCGAGTTAACGGTCTCAGCCATATGGCACTCCGACAAGTTCGATCGAGTATATAAAAACGGCTTGGATAAACCAAGCCGAGTTGTTAACAAATCGTAAGAAAGTTTTAAGACTTTATCAAAAGTTGGAAGCCGATCCATGCTGCTGAGATGCTGAGAACCACGTTGAGTAACACATTGAGTCCCATCTTAAAGAAAGCACCCTGCTGCATAAGAAGCACGTTATCCATCGAAAATGTAGAAAATGTAGTCAGTGCTCCAAGGAAACCAAGACCGATAATTTGCCTCCATGGTTCTGTCGCAACCATCTCATTCTCAAACGCTGCGATGAGTAAGCCCATAATTAAAGAGCCAATCACGTTAACAGTTAGCGTACCATAAGGAAAACCTCGCCCTAGCATCACCACACATAACTCTGAAATCAAATAGCGCGAACAAGCACCAAATGCGCCACCAATGGCAATAAAACCTAAAATAGATAACTGACCCATGAATCCTCCCAAACAATAGTCCCTATATTCTAGCTTTACCGCCGATAAAAGCGAGGGAGAAACTAAGAATGCACGCGCAAATATTAAACGTTACAGGTGTCACTTAACTTCGATATATCCCATTAAACCCGTTTTCATGTGTTCTATAACATGGCAGTGATACATCCAGCGTCCTGGGTTGTCTGCAACAAATGCAGCTTTAGCTCGGCCGTTTTTTCCAAGTAACACTGTATCGGTATGGAAAGGTTCTTCAATTTTTTTACCATCAAGTTCCAATACAGTGAATGTATGACCGTGAATATGGATCGGGTGATGGTATTGGGTGACGTTCTTTAGATCGAATATGTAAGTATTACCTAACTCTAAAGTCGTCAACGGTTCAGGAATATTGTCTTTGCTCATTCCTTCCCATGCTCTTTTATTAGTAAGCCAAAACTTAGGCATCGATTTCCCATCTTTAGAAACTGGTGATACCGCACCTTCCCACTCGAACACAAAATCGATCTCTTCAGCATTAGCAAGATCTAGATTAGGTACAGGGTTAAGAGGCAACAATGGCAATAAACGCCCTTCAATAAGGGAGGAATCTACTACCTCGAACTCACATAAAGAGAAAGGAAAGCGGCCCTTCATTTGAAGAACATTAACTCGCCCGCCCACTTTGGGCGCTATCAGTCCAATATCCACGCGCATCCCTGGGCCGATTTTATGTTGAGTCAATTTATATGGCGTATTTACAGGATTACCATCAATGGCAATCACCCATGCCTCAGCCCCTTCGACAGCAATAGGATAAGTGATCGTATTATCGACATTCGCGATACGCAGTCGAGTTGTTGCGTGCTGCTTTAACTGGTATACAGGTTCATGAACACCATTGACGCTACTCCACTCTCCTGGAGTACCCATACGAGCACTTAGTCGTGGAATCATTAAGTCTTTCCATTGGCCTTGCTTGTCGATATGCCAATGTTTAAGCATCAATGCGTGTTCTTCGTCAAACTGCACGGGAGTGCTTTCTTCTACGATAATAAGGCCAACTAAACCCATACCAAGTTGTTTAACGCTATTCATATGTGGGTGATACCAAAATGTGCCAGCATCTGGCGGTGTAAACTCATAAATGAATGTTTCACCTGGCATGATCGGTGGCTGACTTAAGAAGGGAACTCCATCCATTTCGATAGGAATTCTTAAGCCATGCCAATGGATAGTCGTCGGCTCTGGTAGCTTATTCGTAAAACGAATTGTGACCTTTTCACCCTGTCGACATCGAATCGTCGGAGCTGGGATCTGTCCATTAAAGGCTAAGACATTGGTATCAAATCCCGCGACTAACTCAGCCGTTGAAGGTTCAGCAGTTAAGTCATAAACATACTTTCCTTGTTCATCAACAGACCGCTTCATTGAACAAGCAGGTAGGACTGTTAGTGCAGATATAGCGAGGGATGATTGAATAAACTTACGACGGGAAATATCCATATTTGTTGCCTTTTAGTAATAACGACCAAAATGTAACAAAATATTGAGAATGATTCTCATAAAGAAGTGGGAATTGTGTTGTTGGTTGTTTATAAAAGAGGCAGGGATAAGTGAGCACTTACCTTTATAAGGTCAAATATCATCCAAGGCAAGAAATGACAGCTTAAATATCACACATAGAAAGCCAAAAGACCTCCCTCTTCGACTCGAACTTCAAATTATTACGGAAGCGTTAAGGTTCGAATATCAACATATCCAAATTAGAAGAATTAGGTAAACCATTATAAGTCGAAGCTAATAAAAAAGACTCCAGCATTTCTGCTGAGACTTAAATTTGGTTAGGTGGGTTAAGACTGTACTCAAAATACTCGACCGGCTTGGCGCCATAGATCCCAACATTGCTTCGAAGAGGCAACAGGCGTAAAAAAGCCCCAACATTTCTGCTGAGGCTTTAAATATGGCAGGAGTAGAGGTTTAGGCTACAACACGTGCTGTTTTGGTAAGTCGGGGAATCCGCTGCTCTGCTAATAGCGTAATTAGATTCAGAAAGTAAAAAGGCTCTAGCATTTCTGCTAGAGCCTTAAATATGGCAGGGG
>NZ_OSDX01000042.1:0-37093 GCF_900382755.1 Vibrio sp. Evd11 | reverse complement strand
CCACAACGGTATGCTAAGAACAAAAATGCCGTTCACTCTTAAGTGAACGGCATTAGCCTTCATGGCTCCTTTTTTATTGCTTGCTCGACAGCCCAATGCATTCAAAACACCACTTATCGCCTACTTTTCGTACCAACCTCCAATAAATATCAAAAAAACCTCATTTAGGTGCAATTAATTCACCGCTTTGACGGTCTGTTGCTAGGATGGCAGAGGCTCCTAGTAATTGATTGAATTTACTATTGAATTTACTATTGAATTAGAAATTATTTCAGAAACAGATAGAATAACTATTATGCCGTGTTGATCTTTCGTTAGCCACGAAAGGTCAACACGGCCAAGGGAGTTCGACAATACAATGCTCTTGCCCGTTCGCTACCAAATGGAAAAGTTTATGAACAAGATAGTAAGTACGTTAGGAATCATGGCAACCGTTGCATACAGCGCAACCATTTATGCTGATGAAGCAAAATCAACCGATAGCTGGAACCAAATTGAACAGCAGGCAGAGGGAGAAACTGTCTACTTTCACGCTTGGGGCGGAAGCCAAGAGATCAATCGTTACCTACAATGGGCAGGCAAGAAGTTACAGAGTGACTACGGTGTTACCTTAAAGCATGTCAAAGTAACCGATATTGCAGAAACCACCACTCGCTTACTTGCAGAAAAAGCGGCAGGCAAGAACAGTGAAGGCAGTGTCGATATCGTTTGGATTAATGGTGAAAACTTCCGTTCGATGAAAGACAACGCGCTGTTGTTTGGACCATTTACGGAATCACTTCCAAACTGGCAGTATGTCGATAAGTCTCTGCCGATTGATGTTGATTTCTCTGAACCGACAGAAGGCCTAGAAGCACCATGGGGCGTTGGGCAACTTGTGTTCATCCATGACCAAGAGACGCTGCACAATCCGCCACAATCTTTCTCAGAGATGTTGAGCTACGCTCAAGCTTTCCCTAACCGCTTAAGCTACCCTCGCCCACCTGAATTTCACGGCACCAGCTTCATCAAGTCTCTACTGATTGAGCTAACAGACAACAACCCTGCACTTGCTAAGCCTGTTTCAGAAGACAACTTCCAGGAAGTTACAGCACCACTGTGGGCTTACTTAGATAAATTCCATAAAGTGGCATGGCGTGGTGGCAAACAATTCCCAGCAGGCACATCTGAAAGTATTCAACTTTTGGATGATGGTCAGCTCGATTTAGCCATTACCTTTAATCCAAACTCTGTGTATTCAGCACAAGCGAGTGGCCGATTAGCGGAAACCACCAAGGCTTATGCTCTTGAAAGCGGCGCTTTATCTAATATTCACTTCCTTGCGATCCCTTGGAATGCCAACGCAACTGCAGGCGCTCAAGTCACCATCAACTTCTTGTTGAGCCCGGAAGCACAATCGCGTAAAGGCGACCTTAATGTTTGGGGCGATCCTTCAGTGTTGAGCAGCAAGTACTTAACCGGTAGCGCTAAAAACACCCAACAATTTAAATCAATTGATGAACCGCACCCTAGCTGGCAAAACGCGCTCGAGAAAGAGTGGCTTAAGCGATACGGTAACTAAACTTCATGCTACGCGCTCTATATTTTGTTGTTATAGCTGTGTGCATTATCCCTACGATTCCTGGGGTAGCGGGAGTAGTGGCTTCGTCACTGAGTTTCATCCCGCCCCTAGGTTTAGAGGAGCCCTCACTCAACGGTTTTAGCCAAGTCTTCCAATGGGTAGGGGCTTGGCACTCGATTGGCTTAAGCCTAGGTTCAGCGATCGCCAGCAGCTACATTGCCTGCTTCCTGACTTTTTGTATTCTTCAAGCATCTTGGGGAAACAAGTTTTGGAGAAAGATTGAGTTAACGCTATCGCCAATGCTTGCTATTCCGCATGTCGCTTTCGCCATTGGCTTTGCTTTTCTATTTAGCCCAACGGGGCTTGGCGCAAGAGCCGTGCACCACATACTCGGCGAATCGGCTACCAGTTCTGAATTAGCTTTGTTGGTCAAAGACCCTTACGCGTTCGGTCTCATCATCATGTTGGCGCTCAAAGAAGTCCCGTTCTTATTACTGATGAGCATATCGATACTTCAACAAATTGATGTAGAACGTATAACTAAGGTGAGCGCTTCGCTAGGCTACAGCCGCTCTCAGATCTGGTGGAAGTGTATTTTCCCACAATGGTTTACCAAACTTCGCTTCCCTATGTTGGCGGTACTTGCTTACAGCGTGTCGGTTGTCGATATTGCCCTGATCATTGGCCCAACCAACCCGCCGACCTTTGCCGTTTTGGTATGGCAATGGTTTAACGACCCAGACCTTAATCTATTACCACGAGCTGCCGCTGGCGCGATCGTTTTATTCGGTTTGGCTTCGTTGATCATCGCCTTAGCGCGTTTAATCGAATGGGCAATTCTGAAGTACTTTAGAACTTGGCAATATTCAGGCAGAACAGGCATTAACCTTCCAGGAAAAACGATCTTCGCAGTGCTTGCTGCATTGTCACTGCTGATCATTCCACTAATGGGGATCTGGAGTATTGCCCAACGTTGGCGCTTCCCTGATTTACTTCCAAGTCGCTACAGCATGCGTTTTTGGGAATTTGAGTGGGATGGCATCATGAGCACCGTCGGGCAAAGCTTATGGATTGGTCTGATTGCGGCTTCAGTCGCTTTGTTGCTTGCGCTGGTAGCTCATGAGTACCGAATCAAATACAAGTGGCAAGTTCCGGGCTTCATTATCGCTATCCCAATGTTGATACCTCAACTCTCGGTGTTGTTCGGCATGCAAGTGACCACGCTTTATATCGGCAGCAGCGCCTATGAGTTCTGGGTAATTTGGGCACACGTATTCTTCGCCTTCCCATTTGTGTATTTATCTTTAGATGGCCCTTGGAAAAGCTTCAATGACGGCCTAATAAAAGCCTCGCTGAGCCTTGGTAAATCGCCATTTCAAAGTTGGTACTCAATCAAACTGCCTATCTTGCTTCCTGCGATTGCCTTTGCTTGGGCGGTCGGGATCAGTGTGAGCTTGGCTAAGTACCTGCCGACGTTAATGCTCGGTGCAGGTCGCATTAGCACTATCACCACAGAAGCCGTTGCCCTAACCAGTGGTTTCGACCGCAGGGTGACAGCAATCTATGCCATTTGGCAGGCCCTATTGCCTCTGTTCTTTTTCTCTTTAGCGATATTAGTCAGCCGACTTCAACTCAGATATCGCCGTCTTACTTTTAAAGGTTTTCTAACGAATGAGTCTGCACCTCAACGACCTCGCCATCCATAAAAAAGATGGCGTATCGCTGTTTTCAGCGCTAAACGTAACATTAGAATCAGGCCAAGTATTGGCTTTGATGGGGCCGAGCGGCTGCGGAAAATCGACTTTGCTAGACGCCGTAGCGGGGCACTTAAGTGAAGAGTTTTCGTATTCTGGCACCGTTGTGTTGAACGATGTTCAGCTGGATAACCTACCTTCACATCAGCGTGAAGTCGGTATTCTTTTTCAAGATGACTTGCTGTTCCCTCACCTCAAAGTATGGGAGAACTTGGCGTTCTCTCTGCCTAATTCAGTTAAAGGTTCCGCTCGCCAACAACAAGCGATGGCCGCATTAAAAGACATTGAGCTGACCCACTTGGCAGAGTCTTTCCCTGATCAGATATCCGGTGGCCAACGAGCAAGAATAAGCTTAACTCGTATGCTGTTAGCGAAGCCTAAACTGGCTTTACTTGACGAACCGTTCAGTAAGTTAGACCAAGAACTCAGAGCCCAATTTCGCGATTGGGTATTTGAACAATTGACGAAAGCGAATATCCCTACGTTAATGGTCACGCACGACGAAGCTGATGTGCCTCAAGGGGCGCAAGTACTGTCTTGGCCATGGAGAAGTCATCATGCTGGATAAGTACTCCATCAAGGTCATTAAATGGCCATTAAACCAATCAGCTAAGTTACTAAACCAATTTGGTATCACAGCGAATCAAACCACCTTGTTTGGCTTTCTGGTAGGGTGTTTAGCATTTCCTGCGTTGGCATTTCAACAATACGAATGGGCTTTAGGGTTCATTGTATTTAACAGAGTATGTGACGGACTGGATGGGGCTTTGGCTCGAATCCAAGGCATCAGCGATGCGGGCGGCTTCCTCGATATCAGTCTAGACTTCCTTTTCTATTCGTTAATTCCTTTTGGCTTTGTGATTGCGAACCCAGAGCACAACGCCATTGCTGGTGCGTTTCTGATCTTCTCTTTTATCGGCACTGGCAGCAGCTTTTTGGCGTTTGCCGTGATGGCAGGCAAACGAGGCATCGAGAACCCAGTCTATAAACATAAGTCTCTGTACTACATGTCTGGGCTAACCGAAGGCACAGAAACTATCGCTTGTTTCATTGCTTTCTGTATTTGGCCTCAACACTTTGCAGTTATCGCTTATACCTTTGGCGCGGCGTGTTGGTTAACTACGTTTATGCGTATTTATTTTGGGTTCCAGACACTCAAGACTCAGCAAGAGAGTTAGCAATCTAACGACAAAAACAAGATACAAAAACGCCGCTCAATATGAGCGGCGTTTTTTCTAACTGATGTTTAAAAACAATTAAGCGTCAGCAGAAGCATTAATCTTAAACCTCAGTACCTTAAGGCTTGAATCAAGGTCAACATCGACAAACTCAGGCGGGTTGTCTAAACGCTCAATGAACTCAACGCTTGGCGCTTCTTCTGCCATCGTCTCAATTAGGAAGTTTGGTGATACTGCTGGTGAGTTGACACAAGCAATCACTTCACCACCTTCTGTTAGGAGCTCAGGCAAACGACGTAAGATCTTTTTGTAATCTTTAGTTAAAGCAAAGCTGCCTTTTTGGAACGAAGGCGGATCGATGATCACTAGCTCGTAAGGGCCGCCTTTCTTGATTTTTCCCCACGACTTGAAGATATCGTAGCCAAGGAAATTAACCGAGCGCATATCGTGTTCATTCAAACGGTGGTTATCACGGCCTTTATTCAACGAACCGCGAGACATATCCACGTTCATGCATTGACGAGCGCCACCAGCGATAGCCGCGACAGAGAAACCACAAGTGTATGCGAACAGGTTAAGAACATTCTTATCCTTAGCATTATCTTGTACCCACTGACGACCATTGCGCATGTCTAGGAACAAACCGAAATTCTGATTACGGCCAATGTCTAATTGATACTTAAGACCATGCTCAACCACAACGGGTGAGTCATTGAGTTCGCCCCATAAAACCTCTGAAGGCGCGCCATCGGCATAACGGTGTTGCAGAACAATACTTGTGCCCTGTTTTGCTTGCCAGATGTCTTTATTAGTCAGATCAACCAATCCAGCTTTAAGAGATGATAAAAATTCGTCATCCACCTCTTTGAATACGTTAACCAATAACTGCCCATCAACCCAATCACATGTCAGTTGATCTAGGCCCGGCCAAAACTTACCACGACCGTGAAAAATGCGGCGTAGTTCATTCGGCACTTCATTAAGTTGCTGTTCAATATGACTAAAAAACAGAGGTAAAGCTGATGCTTCCATTATTTCACTCACTTAGTATTTAGCTTCGGCCAAGTTAATGACCAAGGTTCAAGCCAACTGTCTAAACCAGTAGACACGGTCTCTTGATGCCACTTCTCACCTAAGGAATCGAGGTTCCTTGGGTCACAGACATATTCGTAGGCTTGTGATTGATAGGTAAATCGAATCGCGAAGGCATGCAGATATCCTCTGTCAGCCTCACTCGATGGATTATAAATAGGGTCACCAACAATGGCTGAGCCGATCGACTTCATTGCAACACGGATCTGGTGTGTGCGCCCCGTATAGGGTTTACATAAAAGTAGACGCTCGCCGGGTTCAGCGGTTGCAGATAAAAACTGGGTAATCGCTGGATTTTCTTTACTTGTCAGCAGTTTCCAGCTTGAACGTCGTGAACGCTCCATATCACCTGAGATCAACCCCTGCTTTTTCTTTGGCTTCTTCGAACCAATCGCAAGGTAGTACTTCTCTACTTCACGCTTTGCGAATAGCTGTGAAAGCTCACTCGCTGCCGAGGCATTCTTTGCTAACAGCAGAATACCTGAGGTCATTTTATCGAGGCGGTGAACGAGATATAACTTCGGCTCATTAAGCGCATTAGCGACTTCTTGCAGCAACATGGTGTCACCATCGTCTTTGTGGACGCTGACTCCTGGGTGCTTATTAATGAGTAAAAAATCTGAATGGTTCAGAAGAATGTCGAACATGTAAAGGCTAGCTCCATTGTAGAGCGTGGAGTATACCGTGTCTGAACCCAGATTCCAGCTACGAAAAAGCCCAACTAACTCAATAAACATTGAATCATTGGGCTTCTTTTTAATTGTTCGCTTTCGGTAATACCAAATACAATCGCAATGCCAGACAACACCATAATGGTACGTTCAATCGTGGTAAACGACTCGGTTAATACAAGCAGTGATTGCTCTGTATCCGCACGCTCACTTGCTGATGCTTGATCCAGTAAGTTTTCAACTGGGATTAGGTTGCTCTCATACAAAGAACGAAGCTGCTGGATATTCGATAACAGCGCAGATTCATCGTTGATCTTAGGTACAAGCTTCGATTCAAACTCTTGAGTGAAGCGTCCCATTAGCTCTTCGATTCGCTGAACACGACGATGGTCTTCTGAGCCTCGACTCTCTAAACGTTTTGCTTCTGCGATGGCTTGAGCAAATTCGTTCTTATTCGAGCGGTAATCATTGAGTGCATTGTCGACCTGAATAATCGCACCCAATGCATCTCGGTAGACGTCTCCTGCTTCATCTATCAGAACAAGGTAAGTAACCGTACCCGGCACATCATCCATTCTAATTTCATCAGCGCTCTTGTGAGCCCCAATCACTTCTATCCACACAATACTGACTAACGTGATAAGCACCGCCAATATAGAGCCAAAACCGGCATACAGTTTCTTTCTCACTGACAATTTCACACAACACCTACCTAAAAAATACAGGCTCAATTGGCCTAACCGATAAGTATATCGGCTATCACACGGATAACTTTTGTGAATGTAAGCCTTTTATTTTTCGATGATAATTAAGTTAATAACATAAAAAAACGGGAGCCAATGGCTCCCGTTTCTTAACTTACTGTAACTCGCGATTGTAGCTTCTTAGAATTATGGTTTCTTAGAACTATAGCTTCTTAGAGATGATCGCAGAGCCAGCAATGATACCAATACCTAGTAGCATGATTGCACCTTTACCGCTGTCGAAGCCAGAAGAGATACCCATGAACGCTACGATAGCGATAGCTACTGGGATGATGTACTTAACTAGTGTGTACCATAGACCGAATAGTGGGAAAGATACTTCACCGTCGTTAGTGATTTCTTTCTCTAGGTCAGCACGGTTTAGTCTCCAACCAGCGAAGATACATACCAACATACCGCCAACTGCTAGGAAGATCTTATCTGTTAGTAGGTCGAAGATATCGAATGCGCCAGTACCAAACAATGTTGGACCGAATCCGCCAAGTGATAGAGAAGCGAAGATACATAGAATCGCCATTACTACACTTGCAGACAGTACCGCAGTCACACGCTTCATGCCTTTCTCATCGATTAGGTAAGAAACCACAACTTCAAGTAGAGATACTGAAGAAGTTAGTGCCGCAACACTTAGACCAACGAAGAACATAAGAGCAAATAGAAGACCAACTACGCCGCCCATTTCAGCGAATAGCTGAGGAACAACAACGAATACTAGACCAGGACCAGCTGCTGGTTCCATACCGAATGCGAACATTGCAGGGAACATTGCAACACCAGCTAGGATAGCTACGCCTGTATCCATCGCAGTAACCATTGCAGTAGTTTGAACTAGGTTCTCTTTCTTCTTAAGGTAAGAACCGTATGTCAGCATACAACCCATACCAAGACTTAGTGAGAAGAATGCTTGACCTAGTGCAGCTAGGATTACACCGCTGTCTACTTTAGAGAAGTCAGGGCTGAATAAGAATTCAAGACCAGCCATCGCGCCCGGAAGCATGATGCCTTTGATTGATACCACGATAAGGATGATGAAAAGAAGTGGCATCAGAATCTTACCCGCTTTCTCAATACCACCAGAAATACCCTTCATAACGATGACAACGTTAAGTAGTAGGTATAGGCCCATCCACATAAGTGGTTGAACTGGGTTTGAGATAAAGCCACCGAAGCTGTCGCCGATTGCTTCAGGTGCGTCTAGTAGACCACCAGCAATCTTACCGATGTATGCGATAGACCAGCCACCTACTACAGGGTAGAAACCCATGATAAGTAGACCACTGACTACGCCGATAACACCAGCGAACGTCCAACGACGGTCAGTCGATTTAAATGCACCTACTGCTGATTTTTGCGTATGACGGCCAATCGCAAATTCAGTCAGCATGACACTGAAACCAATGAAGATTACAAAAAACAGGTAAATTGCAACGAATGCACCGCCGCCACTTTCGCCTGCTGTGTATGGGAATTTCCAGATGTTACCTAAGCCAACAGCAGAACCTGCTGCAGCCATTACGAATCCTAATTTCGAACCCCAGGTATCGCGGGGTGTTGTGGTTGCATTACTAGTAGCCACGTGTACTCCAAACTTTTGTGTTATGTGATGTTGTGTTTTGCTTTGGGTGGCGTCTTTAAAAGATAAGGTGTATAAAAAAATTTACACACCTAAAAGATTTGATTGACGCTCGTTATATAGCAAGTAAACCAGTTTAAGAATAAAATTGGAAGTGCGAACAGTACATATTTCGTTACCAATGTAAATTTTTATGGTTAAATGCCGACTTTTCGTACAAAACAATCGTTTTCTTCTTAAGTTAACTAAAACTTAACAACTTTCACCTATTTACCTTTTTTACTCTATTTTGTAAATAGTTGATTCCGCAAATTCCCATATTGGCAAAATAGCATTACTATCTAAGTGTCTCTTTTTTCGAGTAATCAATGTGGAAAAGCTCTACCATTTTTTAACTTTGGCTTCTGTTGCTTTGTACTGGATCCTCGTAGCCGGTGTGACTTTCCGTGTCGTACTAAAACGACGCTCTGTGAGTGTTTCTCTCGCGTGGCTGATGGTTATCTACATTATCCCGATTGTCGGAGTAGCTTGTTACTTCCTTTTCGGTGAGCTAAACCTAGGTAAGAAGCGGGCTGAGCGCGCGCACCGCATGTTTACTCCCTTTGGTGATTGGTTCCGTCAATTAAATGATTGTCAGCTCCACCTTCCCGGCAAAGTCGGATCTCCCATCCACAAAATCGATGAGCTTTGTAACAACCGGATGGGCATTCCTGCGCTCAGTGGAAACACACTTTCACTGCAATCGTCACCCAATGAGATCTTACACACAATTATCGAAGATATAGAAAACGCCCAGACCAGCATCAAGATGGTTTTCTATATTTGGCACCCCGGCGGCCTAACCGACTCCGTCGCTTCAGCACTCATTCGAGCAGCGAAACGCGGCGTTGATGTTAAAGTTTTGCTCGATTCTGCAGGTAGCCCTCGCTTCTTCAAAAGCCATTGGCATTCAATGATGAAAGACTCTGGCGTTCACGTTGTGCAAGCATTAGAAGTTAGCCCTTGGCGTATTTTTTTACGACGCCTCGATTTGAGGCAACATCGTAAAATCATTGTCATCGATGAAACCATTGCCTACACCGGCTCAATGAATATGGTTGACCCTGCTCATTTCAAACAGAACTCAGGTGTTGGTCAATGGATCGACGTAATGGTGCGCGTGACTGGGCCGACAGTTAATGTTTTATCTGCGATTCATGGTTGGGATTGGGAAGTTGAAACGGGCGTACGCATTCTTCCAGATCTACCGGAGTGTGCTGTCGAAGAAATAAAGACTCATCACCCAGTACAAGTGGTTCCGTCTGGTCCGGGTATGCCGGAATATTTGATCCTCCAAGTTTTAACCATTGCGATTAATCAGGCGAATCACTCTGTTCGTATCACTACGCCCTACTTTGTACCCAGTGCAGACTTACTAGAGACACTAAAAATGACCGCGCAGCGTGGTGTGAACGTTGGACTGATCATTCCCCACAACAATGACTCTTTGATGGTCAAATGGGCTTCTCGCGCGTTTTATACCGAACTGCTTGAAGCTGGCGTGAAAATCTATGAGTTTTATGGTGGCCTTCTTCATACCAAGTCAGTAGTCATCGATGAAGAGTTCTGCTTGATCGGAACGGTCAATATCGACATGCGCAGCTTGTGGCTGAACTTTGAAGTGACGCTTGCCGTTGATGATGTGCACTTCACTCAGCAGCTATCTGAATTACAGCAATCCTATATTGATTCTTCTCATCCCGTTGAATTGGAAGAATGGGAAAAAAGGAACCTGAGAAACCGTTTCTTTGAAAGGCTTTTCTACTTATTTAATCCGCTCCTCTGATGTAAACAAAATCGTGAATACATCGAAACATCAAATCTATCACGACTTTTATATCTATCGCTTTTTAGCCTTTCATTGAAAAACTCACTGAAAAGTTAAAAAGCGAAAGAAAACCGTAAAAACTCCACCTCTCCTCTTGCTTTGATGCCTCCTCGCGTGTTTTAAATAGAACATAACCGTTCGATAAGGAATTCACAGCATGTCCGAAAGCAAAACCACCAAACTCATCACTGCAGGCCGTGATAAGAAGTGGACCAATGGCGTCGTAAACCCACCCGTGCAACGCGCTTCAACTGTTGTTTTCAACACAGTAGAAGAGAAACGCAAAGCGACCGTTAATCGCGCGAACAAGACACTTTTCTACGGACGCCGTGGCACCACGACTCATTTCGCATTTCAAGATGCAATGGTTGAAGTTGAAGGCGGTGCAGGCTGTGCTCTTTACCCTTGTGGTACTGCAGCCATCTCAAACGCAATCTTATCGTTTGTTGAAACCGGTGATCACATCTTAATGGTCGATACCTGTTACGAGCCGACCCGTGATTTCTGTGACACCATCATGAAAAAGATGGGCGTAGAAACGACTTACTACGAGCCAACGATTGGCGAAGGCATCCAAGATCTTATCAAGCCAAATACTAAGGTACTGTTTACCGAATCTCCAGGTTCAGTCACCATGGAAGTTCAAGATGTTCCGACTCTGGCTCGCATTGCTCACGAACATGACATCATCGTTATGCTTGATAATACTTGGGCGGCTGGTGTGAACTTCTCACCGTTTGATTTCGGTGTTGATATCTCGATTCAAGCCGCGACTAAATACATCGTGGGTCACTCTGATGTAATGCTAGGCACAGCTGTTGCCAATGAGAAGTGCTGGGATCAGCTGCGAGAGCAAAGCTACTTGATGGGACAGTGCGTGTCTCCAGATGACGCTTATCTTGGTCTTCGTGGTATTCGAACTCTGGATGTTCGACTTCGCCAACACGCTGAAAGCAGCTTGAAAGTCGCGAAATGGTTAGAAACACGCCCTGAGGTTGATCATGTTCGTCACCCGGCCCTTGAGTCTTGCCCCGGTCATGAATTCTTCAAACGAGATTTCACTGGCGGTAATGGCCTGTTCTCATTCGTTCTGAAAAATTCAAACCCACAAGCGACGACAGCTCTACTTGATGGTATGACACACTTCAGCATGGGTTACTCATGGGGTGGATTTGAGAGTTTGATTCTTGCTAATGAACCAAGCAGCTTTAATAGCCTAAGAACCGTCGCGAATCCTAATTTCGAAGGAACACTAATCCGCGTACATATCGGATTAGAGGATGTCGATGATTTGATTGCCGATCTCGAGGCTGGCTTAGAGCGTTACAACGCTTTGGTTTAAGTTAAACAATAAACAAGCTTCTACAAAAAAGGCAGGATTCACCCTGCCTTTTTTATTTCAGTAAACTCTTAACGTAAACGTTACATAGCTATTTCTGTACCTTGAAACATACCCAATTAAAAATTTCGAAGCGGTTTTTATTGAATAGATAAAGTGAGTCCTCGGTAACAATAGCAGAGTAGTCGACATTCAAACCCTCATACGAACTATACTCTTGATTAATAACAGGATCATCAGTTTCAGTTGTTGGCGAATAATCAACAATAGAGATAGACAACTCTCCATCTTTTAACGAATAACGACCAGAGGAATGGTGCTCCAATTTACTCACTTGACCATCCTTCCCTTCAATCTTCACCGACTCGGTAATCATAAACGTATCATCGGATTGGAAAGTAAAAGTCATACGTTCATACAAGGATTGATAAGGTTGAAATGCCTGCGTCATAAATCCTGTTTTAATGGTTTTACAATGCCAACGAGTGCCCGCTAATTCGTTCCTATCAATCATGAAACTTGCCGCTGTCAGTACTAATACCACTAGTAAACCAATTATTCGCAAAAGTAACTCCTTTGAGCCATGTAGGTTACAAGTGAATCAAAAGCTGACTCAACTTCGAAAATTGATGAAATATAGTTAAAAGCTTCACCATTTTCCCTCTGAACTAACATATACATAGCGTCATTTTCTGGTTGGCTAACCGACGGATAGATACGGACAAAGACATCGACATTACAATGACTAGGAATCACTTGTATCAATTTCTCAGTGATGGCGGGCAACGAGTAGGCTTCATTGCGCACAATGTGGAAAAAGTAGTGATTGGTTTTGTGTACGAAGCTGTCGCGATAATCACTTTTATCAACAAAGTATGGCACTGGTTGATAATAAGCCTGAAGAACATTAAATAAACTAACTAACACACAGGCAAAGGCTAAAAAGTAGCCTGCACTGACTAAATGGCGATGTACAAAAAGCTTGAAGATCGACGAAGAAGCCTTAGCTGAACCATTCGTACTATCTGTCGACAACGGAGTTTCCCTAACCTCTTCAACGTTTCGTATTGCAGGTGTAGACATAACATGGTTTTGATCATCTAACGGCTTTTTATCCGGTGACTTGCTTGATGTTTGTATTTGATTTGTCATCACTGACAGCGGCTTAAGATCTGCTTGAGAGGATGCTATCGGAGACGTTTCTGGCAAGAAGTCCGCATCTGGGGTTAGCGCTTTGGGCTCTGCAATTATAGGTTTAAATGATCCTTCGATCTCCAGAGAATAACCCGTTTTACTGACGGTACGAATCGTCGCACAACCGCAGGTAACTCTGTTAAGTGTTTTTCTAAGCTTAGAGATCACGTTGGTCAACGCTTGCTCAGAGACAATCACATCACCCCAACACTTTTTGAATATCAGACCTCGTTCAATGCATTCGCCGACGTTTTCTAACAAGAACAGGAAAACCTTCCCTTCTAACGGCGCGATAGTCTCTACACGGCCATCCTCACGCACAAACTGCCTAAGTAAAGGATCATAGCTAGCATCACATATTTGGTAGTTTTGTTGATTCACTATCGTTGTCTACATTAGAATTCGGCCGCATATGATATTGAATAGTTTATAAATGGCCAGTGAAATTTCCAGTTTTCACTCAATTATTTCGCGACGATAAATAACAATTTTATTTATATGGGCAATCAATCATATGATCGTTAACCATTCCTGTAGCTTGCATAAACGCATAGCAGATTGTTTCCCCTACAAACTTGAAGCCTCTTTTTTTCAAAAACTTGCTCATCGCTTTTGATTGCTCGGTAGAAGCTGGAACTTGAGACATCTCTGTCCATTGATTATCAACCACCTTGTTATCAACAAACTGCCACAACGCGTTAGACAGAGAACCGAACTCCTTTTGAAGCTCAAGTGTCGCTCGGGCATTGTTATAGACAGAGGCGATCTTGCCCTTATGCCTAACCACATCAAAGTTCTCAATAACGTTTGGCACATCGTCTTCGTTCATCGACGAGAGTTTATTAAGATCATAATTATCGAAAGCTGCACGATATCCTTCTCGCTTCTTAAGTATCGTGATCCAGCTAAGGCCGGCTTGTGCACCCTCTAAGGTAATGAACTCAAACAAAACTTGGTCATCATAAACCGGTACACCCCATTCCTTATCGTGATACTCCCTTTCAAGCTCGTGCTTAAGCGCCCATGCACATGTTCGATCCGATGCAGCTATTTCCATTTTAAGCCTCTCTATTTAGGGTCTGTTGGCCGTTAGCCATTAGCCATTAGCCATTAGCAAAAAATAATGCCCCATTAAGGGGCATTCATTCTTAGGGTAACTGATACTACCTTACTTCAATTTTATGAAATAAACGGTAAAGCACAGGAACAACAATTAGTGTCAGTACTGTAGCAAAGCCCAAACCAAACATTATTGTTACCGCCATTGGTTTGAAGAAGATATCAGGCAGTAGTGGGATCATACCAAGAATGGTCGTGATCGCCGCCATACATACCGGACGTACACGACTCAATGCCGCATCCACTACCGCTACATACGGATCTTTACCTGATTTCATCTCAATCCCAATCTGATCGAGCAATACAATACCGTTCTTGAGTAGCATTCCCGATAGACTCAAGAACCCTAACAGCGCCATGAAGCCAAAAGGTGTGTTTAATGCCAGTAGGCCCGTCGTCACCCCTATCAAGGCAAGTGGTACGGTTAGCCAAACAATCAGCGGCTCTTTCACTGAGTTGAACAGGAACACAGTGATCAAGAACATGAACAAGTAACCCAAAGGCATCGTCGTAAACAATGATGCTTGCGCATCGGCCGACGATTCATATTCACCACCCCATTCAAGTGAATAACCCGGTGGCATCTCGATCGCTTCAATTTGTGGCTGCAAACGCTTTTGAAGCGTTGATGCTGTTTCTTCACCCAATAAGTCCGGGTCAGCCATAACCGTTAGCATACGCTTACGGTTCTTACGAATGATCAACGAGTCTTCCCACTCTAGCTCATAACCTAACGTCACTTGTTGTAGCGGAATGTACTCACTTAATGCAGGGCTCCAAATCTTCATTCCTTCGATGTTACGAATATCAATACGCTCATCTTCCGGCAATCGCGCCACGATAGGCATCAGCGTCGTACCATCACGGTACACACCAATCGACTTACCTGAGAATGACATCGCTAGGAAATCATCAACGTCAGACTTGGTGATACCGTAACGACGCGCTTGGCTTTCATTGAACTGAGGCTCTAACACCTTAGTTCTTTCACGCCAGTCATGACGAATGTTAAAAGCACCTGAATCCGCACGCATCACATCCATTACTTGAGAGGCAATAGAACGAAGAATCGTTGGATCGGAACCGACAATACGAGCTTCAATTTTTGCGCCGCCGCCTGGACCTAATTCAATCTGTTTAAGTTTGTAGTCAATCTCAGGGAATTGCGTATCAACATGTTCACGGAAACGAAGCATAAGCGCTTCAAGTACTTCATAGCTCTTTACACGAACCGTTATTTCGCCGTACGCGCTATAACTTTTCTCCGGTGAATAGGTCAACATAAAACGCTGTAAACCTTTACCCGCAGTGGTTGTGATGTGCTCAGATTCCTCTTGCTCCGATAACCAGTTTTCCAGCACTTTAAGTTTGGTGTTGGTCGCTCGGATATCCGTCCCTTCAGGCATCCATACATCGACTTGGAACATTGGTGTAGTAGAAGATGGGAAGAAAGCTTGTTTTACAAAACCAAAGCCGTAAACGCTCGCACCCAAGCCGATAACCAAAACAAACATGGTTAACCAAGCTCGTTTCATACAAAACTCTAGGAAGTTTTTGTAGATAACGAAAACCATCCCGTTGTATGGGTCTTTGCCTTCACTCTCAGGATCAACCTTCTGACCTTTGAAGAAAATATCTGCGAAAAACGGGGTAATCGAGATCGCAGTAAACCAACTCAACATTAACGAGATCAGTAGAACCGTAAACAAGGTGCCACAGTATTCGCCCGTCGAGTCTTCAGATAGACCGATTGGAGCAAAAGCCGTAACCGCAATAACGGTAGCACCGAGCAGTGGCCATTTTGTTTGAGTGACGATATCAGTAGCGGCCTGCATCCGGGATCGTCCCTTTTGCGTGCCGATCAATATCCCTTCCACCACCACAATGGCGTTGTCCACCAGCATCCCCAAGGCAATAACCAATGCGCCTAGTGAGATACGCTGAAGATCGATTTTGAAGTACTGCATGAAAATGAAGGTACCGAAAACGGTCAATAGCAGTATCAAACCAATTAACAAGCCGGAGCGAAGCCCCATAAAGAACAGTAGTACGATAATTACGATGGCAACCGCTTGTCCAAGGCTGACAACAAAACCACTAACCGACTTATCCACTTCTTTTGGTTGGTTATAGACCTCTGAAATATCTATTCCAACGGGCTGTTGATACTTAAGCTCTGCCAAACGTCGGTCAAAGGCTTCACCTACCGCCACCACGTTCACGCCTTGAGCAAAAGACACCCCAAGGTTGAGGGCCAGTTTTCCGTTGTAACCAATGATATTGGTAGGCACTTCAACATAACCGCGCGTTACGTCAGCGACATCTTTTAAGTAAATAAGCCCTTGAGCGCCACCTTCAGTCAGAATCAAATCGCCGAGTTGTTCAACGTTTTGAAATTCTCCCGTTGGGTGGATACGTATATATTCATCGCCTATCCGAACTGCACCAGCACTGGATACAATATTTTGGGTCGATAGTAGATTGAAGACGGTACTTGGAGAGATCCCAAGTGAGCTTATCCGTTTCATCGATATCTCAATGAAAACCTGCTCTTGCTGTTGACCGGAAACAGAAACTTTACTGACCCCATCAACCAGTTCCAGCTCTCGCCTTAGGTAATCAATATAATCGAGAAGCTCTTTATAACTGTAACCATCACCTGTCACGGCAAGCAAAATACCGTAAACGTCACCGAAGTCATCAATGACCTGAGGGTCATTCACCCCGGGCGGTAATTCCACCTTGAGATCGTTCACCTTACGACGCAATTCATCCCAAATTTGCGGAAGATCGTCGGGGCCATAGTTGTTTTTCATGGTGACCGTAACCTGTGACAGGCCACGACTTGAAATAGAGTTAACTTCATCCACATAAGTCAGCTGTTGTATCGCCTTCTCTAGTGGGTAGGTCACTTCCTCTTCCACTTGTTGCGGAGTAGCACCAGGATACGAGGTAACAACCATTGCATCTTTAATCGTGAAGGCTGGATCTTCTAAACGACCCAAGCCAAAGAATGCAGAAACACCACCAATCAGAAAGATCAGCGATAGCATCCAGCTAATGACTTTGTTACGTATAAAGTAAGACGCAACACCTGTGATCTGGTCATCACCTTGCGGAGCGTCATTTTGAGGCTTGTTATTCACTTCACTCATCGTTCGTCTCCTGAGGCAATACTTCCACTGTCATTCCATCACGCAATCGTGATACGCCCGCAACAACGACATGCTGCCCCATTTCTAATCCTTTAATAATTTGTAATGTAGTCTGGTTTGCTTTGCCTAACACGACTTGCTGCTTAGAGACAGTATCGTCATCGTTAAGAACCCATACGTAAGAATTTGTACGAGTGAGGTCATCCCCATCGGCATTGAACACCGCTTCAATTGGGATAAGCACGCCTGCCTTCAGCTCAAGGCCGATATCTCTGCCGTGCGAAGTTACTTCAACCGCCATACCATCAAGAATCAAATCATCTTTAGGCATCGGTAATGCTAACGTTACGGTGAACGTCCCAGTGCTTGGATCGGGCTCAGTCGTAAACTCTTTTATTCCTGCTGGGTACTCATTGCCGCTTGGCACCCTCACTAAAGCTTCAACGTTTGACAAGATCGTCTCGTTGGGTTGGTTTACGTAGATTTGATCCGGAAGTTGTATAATAACTTCCACATCTTCAACGCTGTGAATATTCACGATCTGTTGGCCAACTTGAATATTTTCATATTGATCAACACTGACACGCGAAATAATCCCATCAACAGGGGCACGAAGTTTAGTGAACGACAAACGCAGTTTTGCCAATTCTAACTCGGCGTAAGCAATTTGGCGTTGAGCTGCAATCTCATCGAACTGAGACTTAGCCAGTAAGCCTTTTTTAACCAAAGGGCTCGAACGTCTGTATTGGCTATCAATTACGGTGTATCTCGCTTGAGCGTTGTCCACATCTAATTGGTAATCAGTCGGATCAAGCTCAGCAAGAATGTCGCCCTCTTTTACGCGCTCGCCTTCTTTAACATCCAGCTTAAATATCTCACCTGCCACTCGAAAGCTAAGGTGGGCTTTTTCAGCAGCGTTTGCGACGGCTGGGAAGTAGAGTTTGTCATTAAAGTCGAGAACCGAAATTTCGACCGCTTTGACGAGAGGAAGCTTGTCGGATTCAGTGCTGGTCTTGTCTTTACAAGCCGTCAGTAAAGCTAGACAGGATAGGCCGAGAGCCATTTGAATTGTCTTCATGCTACAGCCCCCTTTCCTTGATCCACTCGCGAACCTTAACGCCAGATTCAAGTCCGTTAACACCAGAAGTCACCACGCGGTCACCATCATTTAAACCCGAAACAATATGACGCTTTTCGTCGATCACAATCGCAACTTCTTCAACAATGCCGTCGTTATTCACGCGCCATACAGAGACATCGTCCCCGTCAGTCATCATCGCAGAGGTTGGAATCTTGGTTGCCGCTGCTTGTGCAGACACCAGTTTCACAGTCCCAGACATGCCCGGCAGTATGCCAATATCAGTAGGTCTCTCCATTATCATGGTGACTTTGTAAGAGCCTGTTTTTGGATCCGCTTCGGTATCGACCTCTTGAAAAGTCAGTTCGTAAAAATGTTCTGGAAAAGCATCGAATACCATGGTCGCGTCTGTTTCAAAACCTGAAGAAAAGCGAGTAATTAATTGGTCAGGTAATAGGAAGACGACTTTGAGGATTTGATTGGTTTGAATATTCATTACCCCTTGCTTTGCCGCAATATACTCGTGGTTTTCAGCAGGAATAATAGAAATGGTGCCCTCATAAGGCGCAATCAATGTGGTGTAGCGTAAGTTAGCTTTCGCTTGATTCAGTACAGCTCGAGCAGAATTGTGGTTGGCTTTCGCTTGATCAAAATCTTGCTCTGAGACCACTCTATCTTTACGCAGTTTAATCGCACGCTGATACTGCACATCGGCAAGTTTGAAGTTAGCTCTGGCTTGTTTCTCTAGTAGCTGATACTCATCAGGATTGAGCATCGCCAGTTTTTCGCCTTTTGATACCTGTTGCCCAGCAGTAACATCGAGCGTTTGTAATAAACCTGGAACACGAAAGGCCAAGACAGCTTTATCGCCCGCTTCAGTGGTGGCGGGGAAATTTCGTTCAAAGGCATTATTACCAACGGAGACAGTGAAAAGTTTAGCAGGTCTTGATTCGGGCTCAGGAACAGGAGGCAGCTCCTTACCACACCCAGATAACCCGGACAGGGTTGCCAACAGGACTAGGGAGGCTTTGTACATGGTGATCATCCATATCTATAAGTATCTTATTAACATAGATTAATCACATGTAAGTTACCAGTTATGACAATATTTATTTAGACAAAATTATTAAAAAAAATAACGGCTTGGGATAAATTTTCCTAAACCGTTCTCTATTATTTTTAGGCTAACACACTACATGTTCTTAAATGCACGATCGACTTTAAATGTGTCGGAAGTAACATAAGCTTCCATGTTGCGTACACTGGTCTCTAACGTCTGGAAATCACCCTCTAAAGTGCCCAATAAAGACTCTGCAGTTTGTCCCTTTTCCCAAGGCTTTTGCTTCAGCGTGTGTTCTTGCTTGGCTTTCATTTGGTCGACATACTGAGGTGGTTGTTTTTCCAGCATAAATGTTAAAGCTAAATACGCTAACAAGACCAGAAAGCTACCACCAAGCAGTGCAGCAGAGATAACCAAGATACGAACCAACCAAACTTCAAGGCCAAAGTAATTCGCTAACCCTGCACACACGCCCGATAATTTTCCGTTAATGGGATCGCGATACAATTCTCTACTCATAGTTTCGTCTCCAGTTTGGCGACTCCGCATCCAGTATTTTTTCCAGGGTTTTTACACGGTCTTGCATGGATTCAGCTTGCTCAGAAAGCTTATGCAAGCGCTGAAGATCGGTTTCTGAAAGACCATTACTGGATTTCTTCTTGCTGCGGTAATGTAAGAATAACCATAGCGGTGCCACGAAGATCAAAAAGACAATCAGTGGACCTGCAATTAGAAATGTTGACATAGACAACTCCTAAAATTATTTATCGCGGTTTTCAACTTGTTGCTTCAGTTTCGCCAGCTCTTTTTCGATTTCATCTTGAGCTTGTAGATCTGCAAACTCTTGGTCTAAAGATTTTGCGTTACCCGTTTTGGCGTAAACGTCCGCTTCAGCTTCTAATTCGTCCACTTTACGCGAGAATTGCTCAAACTTCGCCATTGCTTCGTGGGTTTTGCTTGAATGTAGATGCTTTTGAACATCACGACGATTGCTTGCCGCATTATTACGAATCATTAGTGCTTGCTGCTTTGCACGTGTTTCTGCGATTTTGGTTTCAAGCTTGCCAATCTCACTTGTCAGCTTTTCGATGGTTTCATGAACCAAAGTTTGCTCGGTATGAAGACTTTTGATGATGTCTTCTAGCTTTTGCTTTTCGATTAAAGCGGCTCTTGCCAGATCTTCACGTTGCTTAGTTAGCGCGAGTGTCGCTTTATTTTGCCAATCTAGAATCTGAGTTTCGATAGCTTCAACTTTACGCGCTAACTCTTTCTTATCTGCGATTGCTTTTGCTGAGTTTGTGCGAACCTCAACCAGCGTGTCTTCCATTTCTTGGATAATCAGGCGAATCATCTTTTCAGGATCTTCAGCCTTATCTAATAATGCACTGATGTTTGAATTTACAATGTCTGCAAAGCGAGAAAAAATACCCATGAGGAACTCCTTAATTACAATGATGGCAAATGTGCTTTAAATCGATGTTCGATTTCTCAATCCACTTGCTCACAAATTTACGTTTGTTGTTAAACCTACCATAAGTAATCCAAGTAGCGTGCCAACTTTTAAGCTATTTATTTTCAATCACTTACAATAAAATTGTGATTAACGCGAACCATGCTATGATGAATTTAACCAAGTATTGGTATTTTTCACCACTACTCTCTTACTTAAGCGATTTAAACAAAGCTCTCTGACTCACATCAACCAGTGTTCAAACCTCACAAGGACCCGCTATGCAGCAGAATCTTATTGGTGAATCCCCAAGCTTTCTCTCTGTGTTAGATAAAGTTTCTCAATTAGCACCAATCGAAAGACCGATTCTGATCATCGGGGAGCGTGGTACAGGTAAAGAGCTGATCGCGCAAAGGTTGCATTACCTTTCAAGACGCTGGGATCAACCTTTGATCTCGCTGAACTGCTCAACACTCAGCGAAGGGTTGATAGATTCAGAGTTGTTTGGTCATGAGTCTGGTTCCTTTACTGGTTCGAAAGGTCGTCATCAAGGTCGATTTGAAAGGGCTGAAGGCGGAACACTGTTTCTTGATGAGCTCGCGACCACTCCCCTTTCCGTTCAAGAGAAGCTATTACGTGTTATTGAATACGGGCAATATGAACGTGTCGGCGGACAAAAAGCTTTAAGTGCCAACGTAAGACTGGTTTGTGCGACCAACGCTGACTTGCCAGATATGGCATTAAGGGGCGAATTCAGAGCCGATTTATTAGATAGACTGGCGTTTGACGTAATTACTATCCCTCCTCTTCGAGAACGAAAAGAAGACATCACGCTGCTAGCGGAATACTATGCTATTAAGATGTGCCGTGAATTAGAATTGGAGCTGTTTGTCGGTTTTGCTCCGTCTGCCGTTGAAGCACTGTTAGATTATTCATGGCCAGGGAATGTGCGAGAACTCAAGAACGTTATTGAGCGCGCCGTCTATCAGCATGGCAAAGATCCATATCCCATTGAATCTTTAGTGTTTAACCCATTTAAACCCGCTTGGAAAATAGATCAATATTCCACGCTGGAAATTGGCAATGAGCCTTCCAAAAGCCATACTTCATCAGAGAGCACGTTTTCTTTGCCGCTTGATTACAAAGCATGGCAAGAACAACAGGACATCAAGCTACTCAATCAAGCCCTAAAACAGAGCAAGTACAACCAGAAACAAGCCGCAGAATTACTTGGATTAACATACAACCAATTACGTGGAATGGTGAGGAAGTACGCGATTGTCGGACAAGCTAACGATAAATAGCTGTCTACACTTGATTATTATTTGGAGCCGAATAAATAAAATGTTAAATTGTCCGGATCTTGAGGCTCCTCTAACGCCTCGTTTCGAAAAGTATTTCTTTTTATGAAAGCACTAATAAGACTATCACTGAGCATCTGCACGCTGAGCTTTTTAGCTGGATGTGGTGAGAGTGTGAATCACGAGCAAATTCGTGAAAAAGGCTTCATTTATTGCGGCCAAGGTAATCCTAGCACCTTCAACCCACAACTGGTTGATAGTGGCATTACCTCAGAATCGCTGAGCCCTCAGATTTTCGATACACTGCTTACTCTTGATCCAATGACTTACCGACCAAAACAGAACTTGGCAACAAGCTGGTCTGTCGATGAATCGGGTACAGAGTACACTTTCAAACTGCGCCCTAATGTTGCGTTCCAAACCACAGACTGGTTTACCCCAACTCGCAGTATGAATGCACATGATGTGGTCTTTAGTTTTGATCGAATCATTGATAGTTCAAACCCATTTCATTATGTAGGCGGCGGCCTATACCCATGGTTTGCCGGTATCGACTTCCAAAACCTGATCGTCGATATCACTGCGGTTGATGACCTAACGGTGAAATTCCAATTAAGTCGTCCAGACAATTCGTTTCTCAACAATATCGCCACCAGCTATGCGGTCATTCATTCTAAAGAATATGCCAATAAACTCATTGCTGCGGATGAGAAGAATGAAATGGACTCCAAGCCCGTTGGCACAGGTCCTTTCTACTTAGATGAATACCAAATCAATGATCTAGTACGCTTGAAAAAGAACAAGCACTATTGGAAGGGTGACGTAGAAATGGATCAAGTTGTGTTTGATACTTCACAACGTGGGACGGGGACTCTTGCCAAGCTACTACGTAGTGAATGTGATGTATTGAACTCACCGATTTCTAGTCAGATTCCTATTATTCAAGCTCATGAAGAGTTGAAGATTTCCGCCACGCCTGCGGTTAATGTGTCTTTCATCGCACTGAACACTGAGCACCCCGCACTACGTGACTCACGAGTGCGCAAAGCATTGAACTTGGCTATCAATCGTCAGAACATTCTTGATTCTGTGTACTACGGTACAGGCACAAAAGCCTACACCTTGCTTCCCCCGACTTCTTGGGCTTATCAAAAAGACAGCGTTCAAGTTCGCTACGACCGAAACTACGCGGTTGCGCTTCTAAAAGAGGCTGGCGTCGAACCAGGATTAGAACTTTCAATGTGGGTGCCATTGGAGCCAAGAGCTTACAACCCAAGCCCAAGAAAAACAGCAGAATTAATCCAAGCAAATTTAGCTGATATTGGTATCGAACTTAAGCTCTATACTGACGACCGATTTGATCGTACACAGCTGTCATCAATTTCCTCCACAGACTTATTACTCACAGGTTGGATCGGCAACACGGGCGATCCAGACAACTTCTTACGTCCGCTTCTCTCATGCAGCTCAGAACGCGCGGGATTAAACGTCTCTATGTGGTGTAATTCAGACTTTGATTTCCTTCTCGACTTGGCATTGGAAATCAATCAACAAAGGCATCGCGTGAATCTGTATCGACAAGCCCAAAACATATTGAATGAAGAGGTTCCTGTGATTCCTCTCGCTCATGGCGTGCAATTTCGCGTGCACGATCGTTCGCTAACAGGCTTCAAACAGAGCCCATTCAATGCCCAACCTTTTGATCAAGTCAGAAGAGAGGTGCGGTGATGTTTTGGTATACCTTAAGACGTGTAAACTTATTCATTATTACTCTGGGGATTCTGACTTTAGTTGGCTTCGCTCTGCTTCGATTAGATCAAACCTCACCTTGGGCGATTCAAGATTTTTGGCCCGGTTGGCTTAGCTATATCACAGAATTATCGACACTGAACTTTGGCTTGAGCAAACAAGGGGCGCCTATCATCGATGAGCTTGTCGTGGTATTCCCTGCAACGTTAGAACTGTGTTTCTTTGCCTTTGTTCTGGCTCTGTTTATCGGTATTCCTTTCGGCACGATTGCAGGTATGAGACAAGGCAAGTTTGTCGATACAACAATATCGTTTACTTCAATGGCTGGTTACTCTGCGCCTATATTTTGGGTCGCATTACTAATGATCATGGTGTTTTCGTTGCACTTTGAGATGTTCCCTGTTGGTGGCCGATACGATCTACTTTATGAAATTGAGCACGTCACAGGCTTCGCTATGATTGATGCTTTTTTTGCCGAAGGTCGTTACCGAGCGCACGCATTGCAAAGTGTTATCGAGCATATGGCGTTACCGTGTCTTGTTTTGGCACTAGCCCCCACGACTCAGGTAATTCGACTGATGAGAGCATCAGTGGCTGAAGTGATGACTCAAAACTACATCCGCGCCGCACGAATTAAAGGTCTTTCAACAAGAGAGATCGTCACGCAGCACGTGTTAAGAAATGCGATACCACCAATTATTCCAAAGGTTGGCGTTCAACTATCCAGTATGTTAACTCTCGCTATCATTACCGAGTCTATTTTTAACTGGCCGGGTATTGGCCGCTGGTTGTTAGATGCTTTATCTAATCAAGATTACGTTTCAATTCAAGCTGGCGTAATTGTGGTCGCGACGTTGGTTCTGACCGCGAACATTTTGTCAGACCTATTGGGCGCAATGGTCAATCCACTGGTAAGGAAGGAATGGTATGCTAACAAATAACGTCTACCAGGAAGAGCAAATTCCAACCCAGTTTGAGCGTTTTTGGCGAAGCTTTCGTGCCAACAACCTAGCGATGTTTGGGTTATGGTGTTTAGGGCTGATCATTTTAGTGACGATAACTTCGCCTTGGTTGGCACCACATGATTCTCAAGAACAAACGGGGCATTTGTTAACACCGCCCTCTTGGGATCCGGCTGGTACGGTCGAGTATTTCCTTGGTACCGATGACTTAGGCCGAGACATTCTTTCTCGTCTGATTATTGGTTCACAGCTAACCTTTGGCGCAGCGGTCATCATTACCTTCATTGCAGCAGTCATAGGCTGCTTGATTGGCGTTGTCGCGGGCATGACTCGAGGGTTGCTATCAAGCACGCTAAACCACCTGCTTGATACCGTTATGTCGATTCCGTCTTTGCTTCTCGCGATCATCTTTGTGGCTTTTCTCGGCTTTGGTGAATTTAATATCTTACTGGCGCTGTGTTTGGCTCTAATACCACGCTTTATCCGCTCGGTGTACATTGCCGTGCATGCCGAGGTAGAGAAAGACTATATTCTTGCTTCGCGCCTTGATGGTGCGAACGACTTCTATTTGTTATGGAACTCAATTGTTCCTAATATTCTGACCGTTGTTGCGCTTGAGATTACACTGGCGCTGTCCGTCGCTATTCTCGACATAACTGCTTTAGGCTTCTTAGGTTTAGGCGCACAAGCACCGAGCACTGAGTGGGGCTCAATCTTGGGTGACTCAGTTGAACTGATTTACCTAGCACCATGGACAGTAACCCTACCCGGCTTAGCTATTATGTTTACCGTTATCGTTGTTAACCTCGTGGGTGAAGGTGTTCGCCAAGCGCTAAATGCAGGAATCGAATAATGCCGTTACTTGATATTCGACACCTAACCATCGAAATTGAAACCCCACAAGGGATGGTTAAAGCCGTTGACCGAATGAGTCTGACCCTGAATGAAGGGGAAATCCGTGGTCTGGTGGGTGAATCAGGCTCAGGTAAAAGCTTGGTTGCGAAAGCGATCGTCGGAGTTTGTAAAGAAAACTGGAAAGTGTCTGCTGACCGAATGCGCCTTGGCAATATCGATTTGCTTCAGCTGACACCCAAAGAACGACGTCGTGTGATTGCTCGCGATATCGCCATGATCTTCCAAGAACCATCCTCCTGTCTTGATCCCTCTGAAAAAGTAGGTCATCAACTCATTGAAGCGATTCCTTCATATTCTTTCGAAGGCCGATGGTGGCAACGATTCAAATGGCGCAAGAAGCAGGCCGTTGCTCTACTGCATAAAGTCGGCATTAAAGATCACTCTCGCCTGATGGACAGCTATTCGTATGAGCTGACTGACGGTGAATGTCAAAAAGTCATGATTGCGATGGCGATTGCAGCCAAACCAAAGATCTTGATTGCCGATGAGCCGACAAACGATCTCGATCCAATCACTCAATCGCAGATCCTGCGCTTATTGAGCCGAATGAATCAACTTCACAACACGACGATTCTCCTCATCGGACACGATTTAACGACTATCACTCAATGGGCAACACGAATCACCGTGATGTATTGTGGCCAGTCAGTAGAATCAGCGGATACAGCCAAACTGTTGGATGTGCCAAAGCACCCCTATACCGTCGCACTGCTAAAAGCGATGCCTGACTTCAACGATTGGATTCCACACAAAGAAAAATTGCAGTCGCTGCCAGGGTCAATCCCTCCATTGCAGCATCTACCGATTGGTTGTCGATTAGGGCCACGCTGTCCTTACGCACAAAGACAATGTGTTGAGATCCCTCATACCAAACGTATTAAAAGCCACAAGTTTAATTGTCACTTCCCTCTCAATATGGAGAAGAAAAAGAAATCATGAGTGCATTATTAGAAGTCAGCGAGTTATCAAAAGACTTTACGACACGCTCTGGTCTTTTCCGTAAAAAGATTCATCAGGCAGTCAAACCTGTGAGCTTTAGCCTGGAAGCCGGTCAAACTATTGGTTTTATCGGTCAAAATGGCTCTGGGAAATCGACATTAGCACGAATGCTTGCAGGTATGGTTGAACCTACCTCTGGCGAAATTCGTGTTAACGGTGAAAGGCTAGAGCACAAAGACTATTCAACGCGCTGTAAGCTGATTCGTATGATCTTCCAAGATCCCAACACCTCGCTTAACCCGCGCATACAGATAGGTCGAATCCTTGAAGGCCCTTTAAAGCGAAACACTGGCATGCCTCCTGAAGCCCGTATGAAGCGTGTGAAGGAAACTTTGTTGCGTGTTGGACTTTTACCAGAGCATGCTTACTTTTACCCGCAAATGCTGGCTGCAGGTCAAAAACAAAGGGTATGTTTGGCGCGCGCCTTAATCCTTCAACCTTCTATCATTGTTGCAGACGAAGCCTTGAACGGTTTAGACATGGCGATGCGTTCTCAGATCATCAACCTGTTCTTAGAGCTTCAAGAAGAGATGGGTGTATCGTTTGTTTACGTGTCCCAGCATATCGGTATCGTTAAACACATCACCGATAAGATCATTGTCATGCACGAAGGAAACGTCGTTGAGTCTGGGGAAACACATGAAGTGCTCACCAACCCAACCCACCAGATCACTCAAAGACTGGTAGAAAGCCATTTCTTCAAAGCGCCGAACCACTAGCTCATAAGCTCGCTCCCATCGCTAATAATAACGTAGAGATGGGAGATTTCGATGTGGTTCTCAAGGAGGAGAAACACTTGTTGATACGAATTCCAAACCTCACACAAGTTCTCTTACTTGTATTCCCTATATTAACATTTCCGTTATTAGCACTGCTTTCTTTCAACGCTGCCAGCACTCCACTCACTTGGCTTGATAAAACGTTTGTCGAAAATGCCTTTTGTGATGTCGCGTTACGCCACGAATACGCTCAAGGCAACAAACCGCTCGCCAAATGGAAACGTCCAATCAAAATATGGATCGATCACCGAGTCGGCGACGAAGAGCTTCATCAAGAGCTCACTGAATTGCACGTCCAGCACCTAGCGAAAGTCACCCAACATCCGATTAAAATCGTCACTCGAGAATCGGATGCAAACGTTAAATGGATATACACAAGGCAGAGTCAGTGGATAGCTGAAGCCAAAACTGTACTCAAACTGAAATCGACACAGCATCTAAACAGCGCTATCTGTACTGCTGGCTATCGAACCAATTCCAAAGGGGAGATTGTATATGCAGGGATTGTGATCCCAGTGGATCAAGCAAGAGCAAGAGGAAAGCTGGTCGCCTGTATTGTTGAAGAGATAACACAGGTACTTGGGTTACCCAATGACTCAGACAAAGCCTACCCTTCTATATTCAATGACTACACGCCAGAAGACTTATTATCGCCACTAGATGTGGTACTCCTAAAGCTTTTGTATGAACCAGAATTGAAGGTTGGAATGACCGAATCAGAAGCAAAACCCATAGTTCGAAAGATATTGAAGAGATACAGCGAAACAGGTGTACTTCAAGAAGCTTCTAAAGCAGCACAGCAGGCACCTTTGTATCAACTTATTGGGTATTGACGAAAATACGTTGGAAAGCAGCTTAGAAAGGAAAAATAGAATAACAGCGCTGTCCGAGATAAGACAACGCTGGCTTACAATTTGACGAGAGAATTAGCGCTTTGCAGCCTGCTTCTTCAGCTCAAAGTCGAATTCGTCAGGGAACAAGATAACCCCTTCTTCTTGCTCGTTCGGGAATACCACAACGGCAAGTTCATCGTCTTCTAGACCGTTAGTCCAGCGACTGTGCCACTTGTTCAAAGAGATAGACTCTGCTTTACACTCAGACCAATCACCCGTCGCCCACGATTCTGCGAACTCTTGGTTTGGCCATACTGGAACACAATCTTCGTCTTCGGTGTTTAACATCACACAACCGTGCTCATCGGTTAAGATCCATACTTCACGGTTCGCTACGATTTCTTTCACACAGTATTTCAGGCGTTGTTCACCCGTATACTTATTAATTTCAGCGATTATTTTATCGTCTAGCTGTGTAGTCATCTTAATTTCCTACGTTAGTCAGTAACTTTGTTCATTTTATGCTGAGTAGCATTAACTTCAAATATTTCTATTGAGAAGAAAGTCTACTTCAAAGAAAAACGCCTGCTAAATTAGCAGGCGTTTATAATTAAGCGACTTGGTTAAACAAGCTCGCCTTGAAGCCAAGGCCAACCTTGCTTCTTACGGCTAAGTGTATTTTCCATCATCAATACACCGTCTTTCTCGAATTTAACCAGCTTATCAGCCCACTCACCTTTGTATAGAAGACGAGTTTGAGCTGTAGTGATATCTGTCAGCATTACTGCAGCGAACGCTAGACCATCTTTCTCACAACGCGCTTCAAGATCAGCTTCTAGCGCTTCGATCATGCCGTCTACTTGCTCAAGAGTAGCAAGCTCAACTTGACCAACAACAACATCGCGACCGTTGAATGGGTAGCCTTTAAGGTCTTTTTCTACTAGCTGTGCAGCAGATAGGCCTTCGATGTTTGTTTTAGCAATTAGAAGTGCTTTGATGAAAGCATCAACGTCTGTTACGCCAGCGATTTCAGCAAGCTCAGCAACAGCGTCTTTGTCTTTTTGAGTACATGTTGGAGAGGCAAAACCAACTGTGTCTGAAAGAATTGCAGACATCATCAGTTTAGCGATCTGTTGAGAGATAGCATGACCTTCAATCTTGAACATGTTGAAAAGTACAGTGTTTGTACAACCAACAGGCCAGATCCAAGCTTCCATAGGGTTAACTGTCATCACGTCACCTAGACGGTGGTGATCGACAATGCCTACGATCTCTGCTTCAGCAACATCGTCTGGTGCTTGTGCTAGATCTGAGTAGTCTACTAACCAGATTTTCTCACCAGCAACAGAAGTACGAAGTTCTGGCTTTTCAGCACCAGCGACTTCTAGAATGTGTTGAGTTTCGCGGTTGATCTCGCCTTGGCGAATTGGTGTCGCTTCCTCGCCACGAGCTTTAAGAAGCTCTGTTGCAACTAACGCACTACAAATACTGTCACTATCAGGGTTTTTGTGACCAACAACTAAAATCATGTTTCTTCCTATTACACTAACAATTACGACTCTACCTTTAGAGCCTCTCTTTATTAGCCATACTTTACCTCATTTTTTCAGATTGGTCATGTTTCGTAAGTTTAGCCAATGGTAACAATAGATAAAAAAACAACAAATACAATTGATAATTATTATCATTCGTATATATTTATCTTAAACCACTAATTTTGAGTAACACCTATGGATCGACTAATCTCTTTTTTGCCAAGCAGTAGCGCTGCGAAAACAACTCAGTTTTCACTGTCATTTAAGCGCCTGCTTTTGCCTATTTCACTTGCTGCTTTAGTTGTGGCGCCTGCCACTCGAGAATTGACGGTTACTACCTTGTCAGACGCCTTTTGGGCCGTGTCTTGTTATGTTGCTCTGACCTTAGCGATTTACCACGGGTTAAGCTTGTACATAAACAAAGATAACGTCTTCAACAAGCTCGTCCATCAATCCCGTTCGAACCAAGTGGTATTCGCGGCTCTCATGGGAGCGTTGCCCGGCTGTGGCGGTGCGATAGTGGTGACCACACAATTTATCTCGGGAAAACTCGGATTTGGTGCCGTCGTTGCGGTGCTAGTCTCAACCATGGGTGATGCAGCCTTCCTGCTCATTGCAAGCGAACCCAAGACTGGTTTAGCCATGATGACGATGGGCGTGATTGTCGGCACTGCGTCAGGCCGAATCATTAATTTGTTTCACGCAGACGACTTCTTACGCCCAAAAAAAGCAGAGAAAAATGAAGCGGTGAGCAGCTGTGCTTCCCAATCTCAAGACAAAGAAGCGGTCTCTAAAAAAGCGATAAACCTACAAGGTTATCTATGGTCTGTACTCATTATTCCAGGTGCCGTGGTTGCCCTACTTGGTTCTTTTCAAGTGGACGTAAATGAGTTGCTCGCTTTGCCCGAAATGTCGATGGAATGGGCGGGAACTGTTTTGTTGATTAGCTCGATGTTTCTATGGGGCCTCACCCGTGAAATTGAAGATTACAAATCAGCAGTAAGTGAAGACGAGAAATGTGTAGGCTCTCATCCACTACAAAAAACGGCTCAAGATACTAATTTCGTAACAGCGTGGGTTGTGGTTGCTTTCTTATTTTTTGAATTTGGTTCTGTGCTAGCAAATGTAGATTTTGCGACGCTATTCTCAAGTTGGGGCATCATGCTCCCCCTGGCTGGCGTGTTGATGGGGCTATTACCTGGCTGTGGTCCTCAGTTGTTGGTGACTAGTCTTTATCTTTCAGGTGCACTGCCACTCTCGGCTCAAGTCGGTAATGCTATTTCGAATGATGGTGACGCGCTATTCCCTGCTATTGCAATGGCACCGAAAGCAGCGCTTGTAGCGACCTTGTATTCCAGTGTTCCCGCTTTGATTTGTGCATACGGTTATTGGTTTATGTTCGAAGTGTAGCTTTACGCTCAATCTTCAAGGTTTACGCTCAGCTCCATAGGTTTCTACTAGGTCGGTACTTTGTATCGGCCTTTTTATTTCCGGTAACCTAATTGCTTCCAGTAACCTAATTGTTTTCAGTGACCTAAGCTTCTCACAAGAGATTCTTTTGACTCACCCTCTCGGCTCAATTGCTTCAATAGCAGTACGTTATAGTGCTTCTCAAAGACGCCTCCATAAGTTGCGACAATGCCTAATAGAAATCCCAACACCGTACATTAGAAAAACAAAAAGCCCCTGTAAGAATCCTTACAGGGGCTTTAATTCAAGCTTTAGTCTTGGTTCTTAAGTACAAAACTTAAGAAACTTCGATTGGACCACCGAATGAAGTTACTGGAGGCAGTTTGCCTTGGAACTTCTCGAAGTTAACCAAACATGTGTTTGCTGACGTTGCTTGAGCAAGTTCAGACGTACCGATGTCTTGAGTTAGTGTGTTTGGATCGCCGTATGTATCTAGCGCGCCCACTTTCTCGTTGATCGGACCGTACCAAGCACCTTCTTCGATACGAACAACACCAGGAGCATAGCTATCCATTAGAACAGCACCTGCTAGTAGTTGACCACGGTCGTTGAACACACGTACTACATCGCCGTCTTTGATGCCTTTCTTCTTAGCATCCGTCGGGTTGATGTAGATTGGCTCACGGCCTTGTACCGCATAAGTCGCACGCCACTCTTCAGATTCACACATCTGAGAGTGAAGACGCTTGTCTGGGTGACAAGATTGTAGCCAGTACGGGTGTTTGTCAGAGCCTGGACCACCGTGTGAACGTTCAGATTTCTCGAACCACATTGGGTGTTCTTGACAGTGCTCGTAACCCATGTTGCCAACAGTACGGCTTGTGATTTCGATGAAACCAGAAGGCGTACCTAGTGCGTTGATCTCTGGATCTTCACGGAATGAAGCGTGACGAGTCCATGGCTTACCTTTACCGAAGTCTAGGAAACCTTTCTCCCAGAACTCAGCAAACTCAGGCATTTCAATCGTGCCTTCATTCGAAGCGCGGCAATCGTCATATAGAGATTTAACCCACTGCATTTCGTCCATACCACGTGTGTAGTCGTCGTAACGACCCCAACGTTTAGTCAGGCTAGACATGATCTCGAAGTCAGTCTTAGACTGGAACAGAGGATCCACTAGCTTGTGCATTGCGATCAAACCACGGCCAGAGTACGCACCGTAACCATCGATATCGTTACGTTCCCACTGAGTACAAGCTGGAAGAACAATATCAGAGTGACGACAAGTTGCAGTCCACGCGAAATCAACAGCCACTACAGTTTGTAGGCTCTTGAATGCTTTACGCATCTTGTTGCGATCTTGGTGGTGGTGCCACGGGTTGTTACCGCTGAATACCATCATCTTGATGTCAGGCAGCGTCACAGTAGAACCGTTCGCTTTGATCTTCTTACCAGGTTCAAGCAGGCTATCTACCCAACGAGCAACTGGGATTACGCGGCTGTAACCGTTGTAATCTGTGTTGGTGTGCTTAGGTGATTGACCTTGGTCGATGTTCAGCGGGAAAGAACCCGGAGCAGCGAAGCCAGTCGAAGATACACCGATACCTGAGTAGTGGTGACCGTAAGAGATACCGCCGCCAGGTAGACCAATTTGACCAACCATTGCTGCGATAACTGCACACATCCAGTAAGGCTGCTCACCGTGTTGTTGACGTTGAATACTCCAACCAACAAGAATCTGTGTACGGCCGTTAACCAACATCTTAGCGAAATCACGGATAGAGTCCGCGCTTGCGCCACAGATAGCTGAAGCCCATTCTGGCGTCTTCTCAACTTTGTCTTTCGTTTCACCTTGAACGTACTTGATGAAATCTTCAAAACCTAGACAGTAAGTTTCGATGAACTTCTTGTCGTATAGGCCTTCGTTGTAAAGAACATGAGCAACACCCAACATGAACGCCACATCAGTTTGTGGGTTGATGTACATCTGCTCGTTTTCTAAGTAACGACCTGTTTTGTTCTTCACAGGGTCAACAGAAACAACGTTGATCTCTTTCTTAGCAACTTTTTCTTTCAGCTGTTCTAGGTATGCGAATGATTCGTGAGTCTCACACGTCCAACCTACTTGCAGGTTCTTAACTGGATCGTTACCCCAAAGAACAATGTTGTCACTGTTTTCTAGGATAAGTTCCCAAGATGTACCTTGAGCATATACTTCAGTAGAACCTAGCACGTAAGGCATGATCGTTTGACCAGCACCTGTCGAGTAGTCACCGATTTTCTTCACAGAGTAACCGTGAAGTGCCATTGCACGTTGCATGTGGTTAGTACAGCTGTGGAACTGACCCGTTTGTCTCCAACCAGTTTGACCTGTGTGAAGCGCCCATGGACCGTAATCTTTCTGTACGCGTTCTAGTTCGCGGTAAACAAGGTCTAGTGCCTCATCCCAAGTCACACGAATAAAGCGGTTGTTACCACGCGTGTCTGCGCTGTATTTATGCTTCTTCAACCAATCTAGGCGAACCATAGGGTAACGCACACGTGATGGGCTGTAGATAATACCTTTAATACCTTTCAACATCTCAGTTGGGTGTTGATCGATTTCTAGAGGTTTAATTTCTTGCACTTTACCCGCGTAAACGCGAGCTCGGAATGCACCCCAGTGAGAACCAGAGACTTTCCACGCGCCGTCTGTTTCTGCAGCAGACGCTGATGCCGACGCCAATAAGCTTGGACCGATAACCGATGCCGCACTTGTAGTAGCGACACCTTTCAGAAAACTTCTTCTTGTAATTGCCATTGTGTTACTCCAATTGACGTCTTATTAGTGATGGCCTTCAGAAAAATCTGATGAGTGCTTCTGTAAATACTTAAGAACAAGTGCTTCTGTATCTGTATCGAAGTTAACGAACGCAATCATACCATCTAGCATGCCTACCCAACCGTTAGCGCTGAAGTGAGCTTCATCTGGCTGTGAGTGACACGTTGAACAGTTAGATTGGTACGCTTGACCCGCTGCGTTCCAGATTGGATCGAAGTTATCAACCATAGACTCTTTCTTCATCCAAAGTGCTAGGTTAACTTCTTCCCATGGAAGGCCAGTAAGCTCATCTTCTTTCTTCTCACCAACAGTGATAACGTCACTTTGAGAGACTTCTTTCGTCAAGATTGCAGTTGAGATGTTCATACCGAAGTCTTCTTGGATTACACGTCCGAAGCCTTTCGCTTTACGCCAACCGTCGATTTGAATCTTGATCATGTCGCCTTTTTCGTCGATAACCGCAACTTTACTTGCAGGGCTTAGTAGACCCGCTTCAACTGTTGCTGTTTCATCTGTGTACATTGGAAGGTGACGAATAGAAATAACGTCGCTACCTGATGCATAAGATGTGCTGCTTGCAACATTCTCTAGCTCACCAACAATACCGCTTGCTGATGCCATATCAAGTGGAAGGTTGTGTGCTATGCCTTTGTGACAGTCAACACAGCTTTGATCACGCTCAGCGGCATTCTTCATTTGAATACGTGCTGTTGGGCGCATGTTCTCGAAGTCCATTGAATCGTAGTTGTGACAGTTTTTACACTCTAGAGATTTGTTCGAAGAGAAACGATCCCATTCATGTTTAGCCAGTTCGATACGACGCGCTTCGAATTTCTCTGGCGTGTCTAGGTCACCAAATACTTGAGCGAATACTTCTTTAGATGCTTGCATCTTACGAGCAATTTTAGCTGTCCATTCATGTGGAACGTGACAGTCAGGACAAGTTGCACGTACACCAGAGGTATTTTTCCAGTGAACCGTTTCTTGCAGTTCTACGTAAACATTGTCACGCATAGTGTGGCAACTTACACAGAACTCTTCTGTATTTGTATGTTCTAACGCAGTGTTAAAACCACCCCAGAAAATAACACCGGCGATAAAGCCACCCATAGTTAGTACACCAAGACTGATGTGTACTGCTGGGCGAGTCATTGTTCGCCATAATTTAACTAAAAATGATTTCATGTTTAGCTCTCTTAAAAATTAGTTCTAATAAAAATGTGATAGCAAGAGGGCATTACATGCCGCCGTGTGCACCTGGGGGACCTAATACAAACACTTGCAGTGCCCAAACTAGAAAGCCGTAGCCTCCCACAAAAGCCACACTTAATATTGGAAAGAGAACCACCGCAATGAAGAGGAATGACTTCCACTCCAACGAGCGTTTTTCGCCAGTTTCAATTTTATTAACATCACTCATACATTTTGCCTATTTTGTATTTAGTAATTTCGAGTAGCCCATTCTAAGGAGCTAAAGTTCTTGAGTATCTAACAACAAATTTTAGACCATACACAAAGTAGGGTTCAATCAAATCTCCTGTTATAACCCTTGCTAATCAATACTTTTTTGAGGTCATCCAAACTTGTTTTCAGTTAAACAAAGTTATTAAAAAGTATTAACAAATGTGAAGAATTAAGTATATTTCACAAATGTTAAAAACCAACACTTACGCAACCATTTGACAACCGATTTTAACTTTTTACCTACTAAGTAGTAGCCAAAAAAGCCTCAAACAACCACTATTTTGTGTTTTGTTTGTTAAATAATTGATCGTTTTTCGAATCGATGACTTTGCAGTTGAAATGCATCATTTGGCACTTTCAGATATGATAGAAACCTCATCAAAAGGAAGCATTATGCAAGACGTTATTGATATATCTTGGTGGCAACTATGGTTTTTTAGCTCACTTCTATTGCTGCCAATTGTAATCAACCACAAGTTAAAACTTGGCCTTGGCAAAGAGGCGTCTATCAGCATCATTCGCATGGCTGTTCAGCTATTTCTGGTTGGACTTTACCTAGAATACCTGTTCACTTTGAATAGCTTGTGGGTCAATTTACTGTGGTTATTTACGATGATTATCGTTGGGGCAAGCTCGATTGTTGAAAAGTCCAAGTTACCCCGAAATCTCTTGTTAGTCCCTGTCGCTGTGAGCCTAGCGGTAACCTGTGTACCCATTGTCTTGTTCATCTGCTTATTTATCATTAAACCAACACCCGTTTTTAACGCACAATACCTTATCCCGATCGCAGGGATGTTATTGGGTAATAGCTTAAGCAGTAATATAGTGGCATTGCAGAACCTGTTTGGTGCTTTTGAAACACAGAAATCAGAATATGAAGCAGCAATCGCGTTAGGCGCGTCTCCTACTTATGCTGCAGCGCCTTTTGTGCGTAATGCTATACAGAAAGCGATGTCTCCTATTATGGCCTCAATGACAACTACAGGCTTAGTAACGCTACCGGGGATGATGACAGGTCAAATTCTCGGGGGAGCTTCACCAATGATCGCAATTAAGTATCAACTGATGATCATGTTGGCTATTTTCTTGATGATGAGCTGCTCTTTAGCGCTTGCTCTTCACCTATCGTTAAAGACTTCGTTGACCAAAGAAGGACGAGTACTCGCTCAAATACAGCCTTCAAAATAACCTCCCGACTCCTCTTAGATCTGGTTACTCACTGAATTTGATACAGGTTATCCACAGAAATTGTGGATAACCAAATCAATATAGATCCTTTTTTGCTCATTTCGGCTCGGTCAAGGATCATTGCCATTGATCCTTCGGTGATTTCAAGGACATATACACACGTGCAGATCTGCGTTGTTAAGTACTCAGGTGATAATTTAAGAAAACAACATGTAGGTTTTCCACAAAAAAATATCCGCCTTCTTAGAAGGCGGTTTTGCTTTATAACCCCCTAGAAGGGGG